>DATGCI010000048.1:0-5895 GCA_035312185.1 bacterium | reverse complement strand
GTATTCTGTGGTCTTTAAATCATTTTTTTGGCGTCCATTATTTAATCGCTGATCTAATTGGAAAAATTCTGGGTCCCGTATTTAAATATTTAGCCAATGAATTTGTGATTTTCAAGGAAAAACATTATGGAGGAGCTGATTAAAGCATTATGCTCTTAAACGATTAATTAACAAATAATAATAGAGGTCTGGTATGAATAAGGAGCAAAAAGCAAAAAGGATCATCAACACCTGGACAGGCCCGATCGAGAAAAAGATTTTGCCGAAAATGGCTCTGGCTTTGCCGGACAAAATTAATCCCGATCACCTTACTATTCTTGGAATTTTGGCAACGATAATTATTTTTTTAGGATATATACTGGTATGGTACTCCAAATTATGGCTTTTACTTAGTATCTTTGGGTTTATATTGCATTGGTATGCTGACAGCCTGGATGGGACACTAGCCCGGGTGCGGCATACAGAGCGAGAACGCTATGGATATTTTGTAGATCATATTTGTGATGCCTGGGCCACGGTCTTCATTTGTATTGGGATTGGCCTTTCACCTCTCATGCAAATTGAATCGGCTTTATTCCTGGCAGTTGGGTATCTGCTGCTCAATATTTATTCTCATATCAGCGCCTATACTGATCGGATTTTTCGACTTTCATTCCTGAAAATTGGTCCTACAGAAATTAGAATCCTTCTGATTATCATAAATTTTATTTTAATTTTCTGGAATCCAGTTATTGTCCAATTCGAAGAAGAAAGTCTTTCAATGGTTGATCTGGGAGCTTTGATAATATTTGGTGTCTTCTGCTTCGTTTTTATCGGTACTTCCATTAAAACGGCGATACGGCTAAATCAGGAAGAGAAACAAGCCTGAAATGATTTTTGATAATTGGTCGAAAAGCTTTTCATATATTAAACCTAAGATTGACTTGTAATAGATCTTTTTGATAAAATAAAACTTCTATCAATCTAGTAAATGTTCTCCTAATACCACCTGGATATTTATATTGAATGAAATTCCTGGTTTCTAAATTAATCAAATTTTTACCAGCAAAAGAAAAATAATTGGAAATTTGGTTAAATAGCTTTAAAATTGAATGATATTTAAAAATTGAATTTACCGTAGGGGTGCTACTCAATTTGAGTAGCTGAGATAATACCCTTAGAACTTGATACGGTTAATACCGTCGAAAGGATAATAAAAATTAACAAAAAGGCCGTATCAAGATTGATGCGGCCTTTTTTAGTTGTTGTGGAGGTAGAATGAAGTTAAAAATTAATGGAAAAGACGAAAATATCGATGTAAAGACAGTCAAGGACGTTATTGATGAAAAAGAACTTAAGAAAAAAGGTCTGATCATTGAGCATAATGGAAAGATCATCAAGCAAGAAGATTGGTCGGATCTTAAATTAAATGATGGTGATCAACTTGAACTTTTTAGATTTGTTGGTGGAGGTTAAAAGTGGAGTTAAATATGAATGATAAAAACAAATTAAAAATAGGGGACCGCAAATTTACAAATCGATTATTCACTGGCACTGGCAAATTTTCATCAAAAGAGTTAATACCAAAAATGCTTAAAGCCAGCCAATCGGAGATGATTACTGTGGCTTTACGTCGGGTTGATGAGAGTTCGCAAACAGAAAATATTTTGCAGTACATACCTGATGATGTCCAATTATTACCCAATACCTCAGGAGCGCGAACTGCGAAAGAGGCTGTGCGTATTGCAAAGATTGCCCGGGAAGCTGGCTGTGGCAACTTTGTGAAGATAGAAGTTATAAATGATCAAAAATGGTTGATGCCAGATAATGAAGAAACATTAAAGGCTACGAAAAGATTAGCAGAAGATGGATTTACTGTTTTACCTTACGTATCACCAGACCTTGTTCTAGCAAAAAAACTGGAGAAAGCTGGAGCAGCCGCAGTTATGCCGCTCGGATCACCAATTGGTTCCCACCAGGGAATTCAAACTGAAAAAATGATTGAAATGCTCATTGAGGTCTGTCATGTTCCTGTGATTGTTGATGCGGGAATTGGACGGCCATCCCATGCTGCTCAGGCTATGGAAATGGGGGCCGATGCAGTACTCGTCAATACTGCAATTTCCGCAGCTGCCAATCCGCCCAGAATAGCCAGAGCCTTTAAACAGGCCGTGGAAGCCGGTCGCACTGCCTATCTGGAAAAAATGGGAGAAAAGCAAAAATATGCCAGTGCATCATCTCCGTTAACCGGTTTTATCACAAATAATTGAGTATAATATGAGCTTCGTAGAGAAATGTAATCAAATACAAAATTTTAATATTCAGGATTATCTAGCAGGGGTATCTGAACATGATGTCGAAAATATATTAAAAAAAAATAAGCTTGATGAAACCGATTTTTTATATTTATTATCACCTGCTGCAGAAAATTATCTGGAAGAAATGGCTCAAAAGGCTCATAATTTAACCAATCAATGGTTTGGAAAAACTATTCAACTTTATATGCCTCTCTATATTTCTAACTATTGCCAGAACCAATGTCGTTATTGCGGTTTCAATCAAAAAAATAAAATTAAAAGACGAAAATTGAGTTTGAAAGAAATAGAGAAGGAAGCTCGTATAATTGCAGATAAAGGAATTCGCCATGTAGTAGTTCTCACTGGAGAGTCTCGAAAACATACTCCCCTTAGTTACTTGCAAGAGGCAATCAGAATCAGTAAAAAGTATTTTGCATCGGTATGTCTTGAAATTTTCCCACTCAAAACTGAAGAGTACAGAAAATTAAATCAATCGGGCGCTGATTGCTTGACTGTTTACCAGGAAGTTTACGATCGAAAAATTTACAGGGAATTGCATCCCTCCGGGCCTAAGAGAAATTACGAATTCCGGCTGGATACTCCTGAGCGAGCAGCCCGGGCAGGATTTAGAGCAGTCAATATCGGCACTCTTTTTGGACTTGCCAATGTTGAAAAGGAGGCCTATTTAAGTGGCTTACACGCTCACTATCTGGAAAATAATTATCTGGACTGCGAAATTTCGCTTTCCATTCCCCGTTTAAATGACCATGAAGGTGATTTTACTAGCGAGCATAATCTTTCTGATAAAAAGTTCGTGCAAATTTTGCTTGCTTATCGATTATTTTTGCCAAAAGTGGGAATCAATATATCGACCCGGGAATCGGCCAATTTTCGCAATAATTTACTTAAACTGGGGGTAACAAAAATGTCAGCAGGATCGAGAACGGAAGTCGGTGGCTATCAAAAAGATAATAAAACTTCTGGGCAGTTTGATATATCGGACCGTCGTAGTGTTAAAAGTGTAGTCAATATGATAAAAAAATCCGGCTATCAGCCGGTCTTTAAAAATTGGGAGCAAGTATGAAAATAGGAATTGCTGGAGCGGGAGGAATTGGCTCCAATGTAGCTGATAATCTGGTAAGGTCAGGAATCGATGATCTAAAGATTGTAGACTTCGATAGAGTAGAAGCCGCAAACCTGGACCGTCAGAATTACTACCTTGATCAAGTTGGACTGCTTAAAGTTGATGCCCTTAAAGAAAATTTGACCAGAATTAACCCTTCAATAAAAATTGAACCAGTAGAAGAAAAAATTGAGGAAGAGAATATAGAGAATATTTTCCAGGATTGCGAGATTGTCGTTGAAGCTTTTGACGAAGAAAAGTATAAAAAGTTGTTATTTGAAAGACTGGCAAACAAAAAACGATTTTGTATTGGGGCTTCAGGAATCGCTGGTAGAGAAATTGATAAAATCAAAACTCGCTCTCTAGATAATTGTGTGATAGTCGGAGATTTTCAGACTGATATTGCTGAGGAAAAAGTATATGCTTCAAAATTGCGAATAATTACAGGCATGATGAGTAACATTATAATAAAAAAGAGTGGTTTATATGAATGAAGTTTATCGAATGATCGATGTCAATTTAAATAGAACTTCAGAGGGAATTCGGGTTCTAGAAGATATTACCCGTTTTGTTATAGAAGATAGCAAAATTACTGCTGACTTAAGAGAAATCAGGCATGCAGTTCGCAAACTTTTGATAGAAAGCGATGGTCAATTAATATTATCCCGAAATGCGAGTACTGATATCGGTCGAAAAATATCAAAAGAAAGTAAAGTAGATAGTAAAAAAGGTCTCAGACAACTCCTGGTTTCAAATTTCAAACGGGTCGAAGAAGGATTACGAAGTATAGAAGAAAGTCTGAAAATCATTGACCATTATCCAAAAAGTAAGCAAGTCGAAAATCTTCGCTTTAAGATTTATGAAATCGAAAAACGGGTTAATATGGTGATAAAAAAACCAGTTCTACCGGAGGGTATTTATGGTATTACTGCTGAAAAATATTCGAAGGGTAGGAACAATCTTGAAGTTGTGAAAGAAATGATTAGCTCGGGAATTAAAGTAATTCAATATAGAGAGAAACGTGATCGGAAAAATTTTGCTGAAATGTATCAAGAATGCCGAGAAATCCGCACAATTACCCAAAAAAATGATGTAGTTTTTATTGTCAATGATTATATCGAATTGGCAAAGATGGTTGATGCTGATGGAGTTCATCTTGGCCAGCAGGATTTTCCTGTTGAGAAAGTACGACAGCACTTACCTGACAATATGCTCCTGGGACTTTCCACCCATTCTCCTGAACAGGCTCAGGCAGCTGTTGAAAGAGGAGTTGATTACATTGGGGTTGGACCAATTTTCACAACCAATACTAAAAAGGATGTTGTTGATCCAGTCGGCCTGGAATATCTGGAATGGGTAGAGGAGAACCTTGAGATTCCCTATGTTGCTATTGGAGGAATAAAGGAGCAAAATATCGAAGAGGTCATTGATAGGGGAGCACGAACCATTGCCCTGGTTACCGAAATTGTTGGCCAAAAAGATATAAAAGGTAAAGTAAATAATTTAAATAAAATTTTATAAATATTTAAAGGAGATTGATGTATGCACTATACAACACAAATGGATGCCGCTAAAAAAGGCATAATTACCAAACAAATGGAGAATGTCCTTAAAAACGAGGACTTGAGCAGGGAAAAACTTCTGCAAAATCTGGCTTCAGGTCAACTGGTGATTCCGGCCAATAAAAACCACAAAAATGCGGCTGGGATCGCAGTTGGAAAAGGAGCCTCCACAAAAATTAATGTAAATCTTGGCGTTTCAGAAGATTGTAGTAATATTGATATGGAAATCAAAAAGGTCGAAAAATCACTGGAATATAAAACTGATGCTATTATGGATTTGAGTACCTATGGTGCCACCCAAAAATTCAGACAGAAAATGGTGGAAATCTCTCCTGTTATGCTGGGAACTGTGCCTATGTATGATGCAGCTCGTCTTTATGATGGTGACGCTTATAAACTTTCTGTTGATGAAATTTTTGATATTGTAAAAACTCATGCTGAAGATGGAATTGATTTCATGACTATCCATGCTGGAGTCAATCGTGAGAGTGTGGAGAAAATGAAAGCTAATCCTCGCCAAACTGATATGGTCAGCCGTGGTGGTGCCCTTCTTCTGGAATGGATGGAGGAAAATGATCGGGAAAATCCTTTTTTTGAGAATTTTGACAGACTACTGGAAATTTGTCAGGAATATGACATTACTTTAAGTCTTGGTGATGGTATGCGACCAGGTTGTATCAAGGACTCTACTGACTCCGCTCAGATTCAGGAGTTGATCATTCTGGGAGAACTGACTCGTAGAGCCTGGCAGGAGAATGTTCAGGTGATGATCGAAGGCCCCGGCCATGTCCCTCTCAATGAGGTGGTCACAAATATGCAGCTAGAGAAAAAATTGTGTAATGGTGCTCCTTTTTATGTTTTGGGACCGGTGGTCACTGATGTTGCTCCAGGATATGATCATATCACATCGGCAATTGGTGGTGCCCTGGCTGCC
>DATGCI010000047.1:0-6385 GCA_035312185.1 bacterium | reverse complement strand
CATTTACCTACTATTGCAACAATAGCCCGAGCCTTCCCCAATGTTAGTATTGGGGCTGCCTGGTGGTTTAATGATAGCCCGGTGGGAATGGAAAACCACCTTGAATACATTTCATCAGTTGATTTAATGCGTAATTTCGCTGGCATGGTTACTGATTCCCGAAAATTAATGTCCTATGGATCTAGAACTGAAATGTTTCGCCGAGTGCTGGCTAATGTTCTTGGAAAAATGGTCAATAGGGGACAGGTGCCTATGAAAATTGCTGAGGATTTGGCCAAAGCAGTAACTTATGACAGGCCTAAAGAACTATTCTTTAATTCAATTAAATTACCCAAAAAATAGGAGGAGAGTATGAGGAAATTATTCAATTTGATAATAGTTTTATCGCTGTTGTTTTTTCTAATCTCAATTACAAGTTGCGGCGGTGGTAAAAAGAAAACTGATGGTACAGTGGAATTGAAGCTCGGCCATGTTCTTGATATTAACCATCCTGTTCACAAAGCTATGCAAAAATGGTCTGATCTTGTTGAAAAACGCTCAGAAGGAAAAGTTCAGATTAAAATATACCCTGGTGGACAGCTGGGAATGGAGAAAGAGCTGGTAGAGCAATTACAGATGAGCACTCTAGATATTACTAAAATTTCTTCAGCTGCTCTGGAACAATTTATACCTGAGATGAAAATTTTTGGTATGCCCTATTTATTTAAAAATAACGATCATAAATGGGAAGTATTGAATGGTCCGACTGGCAAGGATATATTAGATGCCTGTCAGAAACGCAGCCTGGTTGGTCTGGGCTATTATGAAGCAGGTTCAAGAAGCTTTTATACAAAAAATACTCCAATCAGAACTCCTGAAGACCTGAAGAATCTGAAAATTAGAGTAATGAAAAGTCCCATTGCAATTGAATTATTAAAAACATTGGGTGCATCACCCACACCTATTAGCTGGGGCGAGTTATATACAGCATTACAGCAGGGAACTGTTGATGGAGCCGAAAATAATCCGCCTTCCTTTGTTTCAGCCCGCCATTATGAAGTTTGCAAGTATTACTCGCTTGATAAGCACTCTTCTCCTCTTGATGTTGTTCTGTTTAGCAAATCCACCTGGAGTAAACTTTCTGATAAGAATAAAAAGTTAATCAAAGAGACCTTCCAGGAATCTGTAAAATATCAGAGGAAATTATGGGCTGAGGTTGTTGAGGATAATTTTGCCACTCTCGATTCGGTTGGTGTTGAAATTATTGAACCGGACTTGAGTAAATTTCGTAAAAAGGTGGAGCCAATCTATAAAAAATATTCAAGCGAGCCTGTTTTTGGCAAGTATATTAAAAAAATCAGAAATATAAATATGGATTAATCCAATTTAGTATGGAAAATTATGAAAATATTAGATTATTTTTTTGAAATTAGAAGGAAATCACTTTCTTATTTTTTGATTATTATTGTAGCAGCTATGGTTGTGGCCGTTTTTTGGCAGGTTCTTTCCAGAATAGTATTTCAATCTCCTGCTGTTTGGACTGAGGAGACTTCAACCTATTTATTAATGTGGTGTGGGGTTATTGGTGCTGCTTATGCGTATGGTGAAAAAGCTCATGTTGGTATGGAATATTTTGCTCAGAAATTGAGCAGGAAAAATGGTATCATTTTGGAACTGATAATTACAATTTTGACGACCTATTTTGCCTATAAAATCTTCATTATTGGCGGGCTGAATTTTATCAGAAATGCTTTTATGAATGGTCAAACTTCCCCAACAATGAATATTCCTACAGGATATCTTTACCTATGTTTACCAATTAGTGGATTTTTTATTCTCACTTTCTGTCTGGAGTTCTTTATTGAAGATTTTCAAGCCCTGATGAAATTACGGGGAGGCCAGCAATGAACACTGCAGTTATAGTTCTGATAATAAGTTTTCTGGTTCTGCTAGTAATGAATGTGCCAATTGCTGTTTGTATTGGCCTGGCAACATTGTGGGCTATTAATTCACTGGGCAGTGTTTCTGCTGTTAATATTGTTGCACCCCGGTTTGCGACTGGAATTGATAGTTTTGCTCTCCTTGCAATTCCCTTCTTTATTCTCATGGGGCAATTAATGGGTAAAGGCGGAATTGCCAAACGCTTGGTGGATTTTGCTGAAGGCGCTGTAGGCCGTTTTCCTGGCGGACTCGCTTTTGTAAATATTTTGACCTGTATGTTCTTTGGGGCAATTTCCGGATCAGCAGTAGCAGCGGTTTCTTCTGTAGGAGGAATTATGATGCCGGAAATGAACAGAAAGGGATATGACAAAAATTTTAATATTGCGCTATCTTCCTGTGCCGCCACAGTGGGGATGGTTATACCGCCCAGTAACATTATGATAGTTTATGCCCTGGTCACGGGAACAGTTTCAGTAGCTTCCTTATTTTTAGCGGGAATTTTACCTGGTGTTCTGGTTGGTATTTTTCTGATGGCAATCAGTGCTGTTATCAGCCATAAAAATGATTATGGAACAGGAAACAGGATTAGTTTTCGGGAAACTGTTAAACGATTTTTTAAGGCTGTACCTGGATTGCTGTTAATTTTTATTGTTTTAGGCGGTGTTATAAGCGGTCTATTTACACCTACTGAGGCAGCCAGTATTGCTGTTATTTATGCTTTTATTCTTTCTGTTGTTGTTTACAAAGAGGTTAAAATAAAAGATCTACCTAAAATCTTGCTGGATACTGGTAAAACAACAGCAGTAGTCATGCTATTGATCGGTGCTTCAACAGGTATGTCCTGGTTTATGGCCTCACAAAATATTCCAGAATTGATTAGTGGCGCGATCACGGCAATTTCTGGTAATAAGATCGTAATTCTGATCATGATCAATCTTCTTTTACTATTTGTTGGAACTTTTCTCGATATGACACCTGCAATTCTAATATTTACTCCGATTTTTTTACCAATTATTCAACAGCTAGGTATCGATCTTGTTCATTTTGGAATTATAATTATTGTTAATCTTTGTATTGGATTGGTAACTCCTCCTGTTGGAACGGTCTTATTTGTTGGTGTTGGTGTTGGAGATGGAAAAATATCAGAAGTTTTTAAGAGTCTTTTGCCTCTTTTCGCTGTAATGATTCTGGCCCTCCTTTTGATTACTTATATTCCCCAGATTTCATTATTTATACCGAATTTGTTTGGGTTTTAATCAAGATAAATTGGCTCTGATCGGTTAGTTCTTTGAGGTTTAATGTAAAATATCGAGGTGTTATATGAGTAAGAAAAATATTTTGGATAAATTTAAATTGAAGGGGAAAGTCGCTATAGTCACTGGTGCTTCCAGGGGACTGGGACAGGCTATGGCTATCGGTTTGGCTGAAGCAGGTGCTGATCTTGTTTTGGTCGCAAGAAGCAATATGGATGCAACTGAAAAAGAAATTAAGTCAACCGGTCAAAAATGCATACAGGTTCAAGCAGACCTTGCATCCATCGAGCCTGTCCAGAAAATTTTAAATAAAGCTGTAAATGAATTTGGCCGTATAGATATCCTTGTGAATAATGCTGGCACGATTCGCAGAGCGCCAATTACTGAATTTACTATGGAAGATTGGGATGATGTGATGAATGTTAATTTACGAACTCTTTTCTATTTATCTCAACAGGTAGCCAAAAAGATGATTGATCAAGGAGAAGGCGGAAAGATAATTAATATTGCTTCCATGCTTTCTTATGAAGGCGGTATCCTTGTGCCATCCTACACAGCTTCAAAAAGTGGTGTAATGGGTTTGACTCGTTTAATGGGTAATGAATTGGCTAAGCATAATATCAATTGTAATGCAATTGCACCTGGTTATATGGCTACTGATAATACAGCACCTCTACGGGAAGACCCTGAACGTAATGAAGCAATTGTCAACCGTATTCCCGAAGGCCGCTGGGGAGAACCTGAAGACTTACAAGGAGCTGCTGTTTTCCTGGCTTCTGCAGCATCTGATTATATGCAGGGTGAAACAATAGCAGTAGATGGTGGCTGGCTTTCTCGCTAAAAAAATGATAGTTATAAATAATATACAATAAAGGAGTATGAACATGGAGATAAAATACACACCTGACAATGTGCGTTACAAAAAAATGCTCAATAAAGAATTAAAAGACAATTTCACAGTCCAAAATCTTTTTAAACCAGGGGAAATTAGCCTCGTTTATACTGATCTTGATCGGGCAGTTGTAGGCTCAATTGTTCCTGAAAATAAACCGCTAAAACTGGAAACTGCAAAAGAATTGGCTTCCGAATATTTTGCAAAGAGAAGAGAGGTTGGCATAATCAATATTGGTGCTCAAGGCAGTGTAGTTGTGGATGGGAATAAATTTGAATTGAAAAATAAAGATGGATTATATATAGGACGGGGAAGCAAAGATATTAGTTTTGCAAGTGAAAATCCTGAAGATCCTGCCCAATTCTATCTATTAAGTTACCCGGCCCATACTGATTATCCCACAAAATTGGTGAAGAAGGAAGATGCAGTCATTGTAGAAGCCGGATCCAACCAGGAATCTAATGAGCGTAAGATAATCAAATATATTTTGCCAGGCAAAGTTCAAAGTTGTCAACTGGTCATGGGACTTACCATGTTATCTGAAGGTAATGTCTGGAATACAATGGCGCCTCATACTCATGAACGGCGAACTGAAATCTACATGTATTTTGATATTGAAGAAGGTGAAAAATTATTTCACTGGATGGGTGAACCCGATGAAATGCGGCATCTGACTCTTGATAATTACGAAGCTATTCTATCCCCTAGCTGGTCATTACATTCCGGAGTTGGGACAAAAAATTATAATTTTATCTGGGGAATGGGCGGCGAAAACCAGGACTTTGATGATATGGATTCTATTGAAAAAAATGACCTGGATTAAAATCTAAAAAATCTCCATTGTTATTACTAAATTATCGGATAATAAATAACCAGGAGAAAAATGATGAAACTAGATAAATTTACTATGGGAATAGGTGATCGTTTTGAGCACCAGGGCAGAGCCCAACTTCGGGCTATTCAAAAATTCCAGAGTGAAGGAGTCCATGTGGCTCCCGTCTGGAATAAATCCCATCGCGAACATGAGATCATTGGAACAAAACCGATTTCTGTGAAAAAAGAAGCCGAAGCTGCTGTCAAAGCGCTTGACTGGAAGGGGAATTACTATATTGATGCTGATCATATTGGACTTGATAATGTAGATCTTTTTCTGGATTCGTCCAATTATTTTACTCTCGATGTGGCTGATATGATCGGGACAGAAGCAGAGCAGAGTGAAATTGACAGTTTTGTAAGTAAATATAAAAAATATGCTGACAAAAATGATCTTCCTGATGAATTAAAAAGTCACAATATTTCTGAACAGGATATTACTGAAATTGCTGGTAAATATTTACAGGCTATCAAAGAAGCTGGCAAAATCTACCGCCATATAAAGTCAGAAAAAGGCGAGGGCAACTTCGTCACTGAAGTTTCTATGGATGAAACTGAAAATCCTCAGACACCAGTTGAAATGTTATTCATTTTGGCTGCCATTGCTGAAGAAGGCATCCCTGCCCAAACAATTGCTCCTAAATTTTCAGGAGAATTTTACAAGGGCATCGATTACGTCGGCGATGTGAGTGCCTTTCGCAAAGAATTCAAATCCGATCTGGAAGTAATTGAATATGCTGTATCTGAATTTAATCTACCAGAAAATCTAAAGATCAGTATCCATTCTGGAAGTGATAAATTCTCAATATACAAACCGATTAAGGAATTGCTACAGAAGACTGGGGCAGGTTTACATATCAAAACAGCAGGCACAACCTGGCTTGAGGAATTGCATGGTTTGATTTTATCCGGTAAAGAAGGCCTCAATTATGCCCGGAAAATTTACAAACAAGCTCTGGAGCGAATTGATGAATTATCGGGACCCTATGCTGATGTCATAAATATAGATAACAATAAGTTACCTTCGGGCAGTGAAATAGAAGCAGCTTCAGCGCAAGAATTTTCTGATATGCTGGTAAATGATATAAACAATCCCAAATATAATATTCATCTTAGGCAGCTTTTACATCTTAGTTATAAATTGCCTGCTGAGAACCTGGCTAATTATTACAATTTGTTGGAAAAGAATCAAGATATAGTTGGTGATCAGGTAACTAAAAATATTTATAGACATATTTCTCAAATTTTTCCTGAGAAATAATCAAATATCACAGATAATTTCTGATAAATTAAACTAAGAAGTAGTTATGAAATCTAAAAATATTTCTTCTAACTTAACCGATGAAGTAATTCGAGATAAATTGGCAAATTATTTCAATCAACTCGAAGTTGACGGCAAAAAGATTGTTATTATCATTCCAGATGATACTCGCAGTGGCCCGACCGG
>DATGCI010000046.1:0-3457 GCA_035312185.1 bacterium | reverse complement strand
ATAAGGGGCAGTATGAAATCAGAGGCATCTGGTATGATGCCACAATCGATCAATCTACTATTTATACTGTCACTCCCTACAAACACAATCACACTACTTTTACACCTGCATCCAAGGATGTAGGATTAAATAGAACGAGCCCTCAGGCTGATGATGTCAAGTTTTTGGATGAGTCTCTCTTCACAGTTTCTGGAGCTATAACTTATGACGGAACAAACTGTCCGGTGGTAAATGCAGAAATTTTAGTTGATTCTTCATCAAATAGACCAGAAATATTTACCGATGATCAGGGTAAATTTAGCATTGATTTTGAACCCAATACCGGTGGTGTCCTTACTGTTCGATTTGGTGGTCTTTTTGTATATGATACTCTGGCAACCAATAATATCGATACCCAATATGTTGATGGACACACTTTTAATCTTAATGGTGTGGAACAGGGATACCGAGTTGAAAATATTCAAACTGATATTGCTGGAGTGGATTTTACCAATGTTCATACTGAAAGTCTGAGCGGAATAGTTGGAGGCGGAAAGTGTCTGTTTCCTATTGGAGATGTAGAAATAAAACTGCAAACAACTCCTTCATGTTATGAAAGAATTGATACAGTGGCCAGTGGTCAGGAATTTACAATTGATAATTTACCTCCTCTGGACTACAATATAATCATAACAAGATTAGATTGGGACAGTACTTTTTATAGTGGAACTCTTTCTTTAAGGGATTCAAGTCTTACCGATCAGAAATATATTTATAAAGCACCTCTAGAGGTGGACTTCGTTGGTTTACCTACTAATTCCTGTGGAATAAATGTTGTTGAACAATTTAAAACCGATTCCGTTTATATTCAGGTTTTTGAAGATTACGGTGGCAATAAGTGTTTTCTTGATCAAATTCATATTGAAGTAAATGATGAATTCACCGAAAAAAGTTACGAAGATTCTGGTCCCTTAGATAGTGAAGGTAAAAATGTGATTTACTTTACACCCACTGAACCTAATATACTTAGTGGGGGAGAACACCCTTATCAGAAAAAATTGGAAGTCACCGTTACTGATGAAATCGGGCGCAAAGCGACTAATAGTTTTTATTCTATTATAACCGGTGAGAAAAAATCTGAGAATAATCAGTTTACAACATCAACTTCAAGAATGCCCTGGTTTGTTCTACGAAATCCTCCTGGCGATGGTAGTTATACTTACTTTACAGATCAGCAGGAAATAACCACCAATCTTTCTATCTATAAAACTGATTCTGAAGGTAATCAAGGCACAGAAACTCTGCATTTAGGATGGGATAAGACTGTTGTATCTGGTTTTGGTCTGCAGGTTGAAACCAAGTGGTCTTTGGAATTGGATGCCGGACATGGCTGGAACGTAACTAAATCTGATGTAGATATTGATGAAACAAGTTTAACTTTTACTCGCTCCGAAACCTATAGTACATCAAGCGATGAATTGGTTACTGGTGATGAGGCCTCAGTATTTGTTGGCGGTGGCTTGACTGTCACTTTTGGAATTGCTACTAAACTCTCTGTTGATGAAACAAGCTGTGAAGTGCAATTAGATACAACTCTGGTAGGTGATCTGAAAGGATTTAATTCAACATACATGTTTTCAAAATACTATATTAAAAATGATCTTATTCCCAATCTTAGAATGCAATGGCGAGTAGATGGAGATTCCAGTGCTCTTAAAAGTTTAAATTATTGGGAGACAATTTTGCAAAAAGACTCCGTAGCCGTTGCTAATGCTCGGGACCATGATGCTTTCAAAATTGGAACTCAGCAAGAATCGTCCAATATCTCCTATGATGCTGGTGTCTCATATGAATATATGACCTCAACTGATAGTTCCTTTACAAATGGTACTCAGGTCACAGTTGAAAAATCTCATGAAGCTTTTGGTAGTGCTGGATTTACTGTAGATGCTTTTGGCTATACAAATACCTATGCTCACACCTGGTATGATGCCAAAGATACAACTGAAACCGAGACTGAAACCAATACCAGAACCATAGGCTTTGTTCTTGATGATAATGATCCTGGTGATGCATTTAATTTTGATGTTCTGCGCGATACAGTTTGGGGAATGCCTGTTTTTATTACAAAGGCCGGACAATCATCGCGCCCCTGGGAAGAAGGAACAATGAAACGCCAGAATGCTCAACTAAGTGTAAATCCTATTGTGCAGGAAGATGTTGAGCCTGACCAGGAAGCAGTTTATACTGTGAATTTAGGTAACTTAAGTGAAACAGGAGAAACCTGGAGCTATAATCTATCATTATTGAATGAAACAAATCCTTATGGCGCGATAGTTAAAGTTAATGGCAATAATCTGGGATCATCTGGGGTTGATTTTGAAATTGAGGCTGGCACCAGTATGGACGCTACTATGACAATTGAACGTGGACCTGTGGAATATGATTATGAAGATCTGACTCTTATGCTGGCTTCTCCTGGAGAAATTGAAATTGCTGATAATCTAGGGACAAATCCTCAGAATGCTGATTTTGCAGCTGTTACAACCTATTTTATTGAGCCTTGTTCAGGAGTTCGCATTGCCTCTTCAGATGAGGACTGGCTGATTAATCAAAAAAGTGGTGACAGTCTTGTAGTAACTTTGCGGGATTTTGATACAACAGATACGGAATTGCAGAGATTGGCTCTGGAATATTCCAAAGTTGGCGAAGATACCTGGTTAATTGCTGACACAGTAAGTATGGATTCTGTGCTAAAGCTGGGTAATGATTATCAAAAAATAACCTGGCATGTGGATAAGATCGATGATGGTAACTACGATTTAAGGGCCAAAACAGACTGCCGCTTGAGAAATGGTTATTCTCAATTATATCGCGGACTTATTGACCGGCGCTCACCACAGATAGAGGGCGTTCCTACACCAGAGGACAAGACCCTCCATCCTAATGATCAAATTTCGATTACTCTTGATGAACCTATTAATTGCGATGAGATTTATCCTAGTACTGGTGAATTATATTTTGCTAATTCTGGTGATGAAATCGCCTGTGAATTGTCCTGTAATGAAAATACATTGACTATTACTCCGGCGACATCTGTATCCAACCGTGAAATTGAAAATAAGAGTCTCAGAGCGGAAGTCCATTTTCTGAAAGACCTGGCTGGTAATAATATGAATGTCGATACTTTAGGCTGGGAATTTGTAGTTGATAGAAATCCTATTCACTGGAATGTGAATCAACATGAACAGGTCGTTTATATTGGTGAAGAAACTGTTATCCCAATTGAATTAAATAATAATGGCGGCGAAGAAATGTCCTTTGAGTTTGGCAAAAATGCTCCTATTCCAGACTGGTTAACAATTTCGCCAATGTATGGTGACGTAAATCCCGGTGGTAATCTTACTATCTATCTGCATGTTGATCCTTATTTGAATTTAGGACACTATAATGAAACAATTTATGCTGAAACACCAAT
>DATGCI010000045.1:0-10732 GCA_035312185.1 bacterium | reverse complement strand
TCAGAAGCAAAAATTCTGGATTTTATTTTCCTGGTTACATTGTCATAGGATTTGTCATAAATTGCAACATTCGTATCCTTGATCTCATTAGTAATTACATAGCCAAATAATAATATTTGAATAATTGGTAAAATAAATATGATCAACAATGTCCTGGGATCACGAATTATATGATAAAATTCTTTTTTGATTAATTGTTTAAATAGATTCATTGTAAGTCCTGCATTTTAATTTTATGGCTGATACACATTTTCTAAAAAATCTACAAATAAAAACAATCCTAATCACTGGAATATTCATTCTTTTGACCAGCTATCTTCAAGAAAACTTCATTAATATCTTGAGCCGAAAATCTCTCTTTCAATTCACTAGGAGTTCCAAGCGCTTCTATACGGCCATCAACCATTATTGAAACCCGCTCACAGTACTCTGCCTCATCCATGTAATGAGTTGTAACAAAGGGAGTGATGCCCTGCTCGGCTGCTTCATAGATCATTTCCCAGAATTGCCTTCTGGTAACCGGGTCAACTCCACTCGTCGGTTCATCTAAAAAGACGATATGCGGTTTATGCAAAATAGCAATCGCAAAAGCCAGTTTTTGCCGCCAACCCAATGGCAATTCTCCAACAAGTTTATTGCGATTTTTTTCCAGCTTCAACTTTTGCAAATAGTATTCTGCGCCATCATTAATTTCTTGCTTACTGAGTCCATATATTCCACCGTAAAATCGTATGTTCTCATAGATAGTTAAATCGGAATACAGTGAAAATTTTTGGCTCATATAACCAATATTTTGTTTGATGCTCTCAGACTCATTATAGACATCATATCCAGCTACTTCAATGTTTCCACTAGTCGGCCTTAGCAATCCTGATAATATTTTGATAGCAGTTGTCTTTCCAGCACCATTGGGGCCCAGGAAACCAAAAATTTCACCTTTTTCCACGGAAAATGATATATTATCGTTGGCTGCAAAATCACCAAATTTTTTAACTAAATTTTCAACTTTTATGATTTTATCTGAAGAATTCATAATAACCTTTATGTTTTCATCAAATCAATGAAACAATCCTCAATATCCGGCTGAACTGGTTCTATAATACAGTTTTCAATGCCCTGCTGGGATAAATTATTCCTAAGATTGTCAGGTATAAAATTTTCACGGGCCGGAACAAAATGAATACTTTGCCCAAAAAGATAGGCGTCACCAGTTTGTGGACTTTCCTTTAGACAATTAAGTGCTTTGTAAATATTTTCGCACTCAATTTTGTATAACTGATGACCAAATTCACTCACAATCTTATCAGGACTATTAATAGACATTACCTTCCCCTTTTGCATAAGAGCGATGCGGTCACATTTTTCAGCTTCATCCATATAGGGAGTAGAAACCAATATCGTTAATCCTTCTCCTTTGAGATAATGCAGCATTTTCCAAAGTTCATCTCTGCTGACTGCATCAACACCTGTATTGGGTTCATCAAGAATGAGCACCTTGGGACGATGAATTAGAGCACAGGATAAAGCCAATTTCTGCTTCATACCGCCGGAAAGGTCACCAGCTTTTCGCGAACTAAAGGGTCTTATGTGAGAATAAAGTCCTTTAATTAGATCATAATTTTCCTGAATAGTCGTATTGAAAACAGAAGCGAAGAATTTTAAATTTTCTTCAACAGTTAAATCAGGATACAGCGAAAATTCTCCAGGCATATAGCCAATCTTTTTTCTTATGCGGCGATAATTATCTACTACATTCTCACCCTGCAAATAGGCCTTGCCTCTATCAGGAAGATAAAGGGTCGCCAAAATCCGCATTAGAGTTGTTTTGCCCGCTCCATCAGGACCTATTAAACCAAATATTTCTCGCTCATTTATGCTAAAGGAAACATTTTCCAGAGCCTGAGTATTTCCAAAACTTTTTCCAATTTTCTCAAAAATTACTGCCTTTTCCATAATTTTTCCCTAACCATTTCGCAGAAGGTTCTCTCTTTACTTTATTTATTAAAAACTACTTCGCCGGGCATACCGATTTTGATGCGACCATCATTTTGTACCAAAATTTTGATAGCATAGACGAGGTCCACGCGCACGTCTTTGGTTTGAATTATTTTAGGGGTGAATTCCGCATCATCAGCAATCCAGGTGATTTTTCCATTAAGTGATTGATTCTCGGTTTCATTTTTATCAATAATGACTTTAACCTGCTCACCGATTTTTATTTCCGAAAGCTGCGCACCACTCACATAGGCTCGAAGATAGACCTGATTCAAATTGGCTATTTTGTATAATGGTTTACCGGAAGCAGCAACTTCATACTGATTAATATATTTTTCCAGAACTGTACCATCGATTGGATTGGTTACATAGCATTTTTCAATTTTATCATTGACCTGCCCTAATTTGGCCTTTGATGCTTTAATGTTATGATAAACTTTTTGCTTTTCACTACTTATGGCGTTAAGATTGGCTTCACTCACTCTTAATTGTCCTATAATTTGATCCCATTGTTTCTCAGTAGCAGCACTGTCTTGTTTCAATTTTCTGAGACGCTTCTTTTCAATTTTCAAATTCCTGCGCTGCTCCTTTTGCACCTCAATTTTTCGCTCAATGGTGCTTATACTGGCTTCCAAACCGGCAATCTGTTGCTGCAATTGCTCTCTCTGCAGGACTAATTGAGTTGTGTCTATCACTGCTACCTGCTCACCTTTTTTGAGTTTTTCGCCTTCTTCTATATTAAACGCAAGTATTTCACCGCTACTTTGCGCAGATATAATTGTTTCATCAGCTTCAAAATTTCCAAAGGCATCTGATTTTCCATCTTGATTCGAGCAGCCAATTAATAATAATAGAAATATAAATATTACTGATTTTAACTTACTCATAATTCTCCTTTCAGAAGTTGATAATTAACTTTTGCAGTAGTCAATTGAATTTTATGACTTTCATAATTGAGTTTTGCTCTGCTAAGACTATTTAATTTTTTAATATATTCGGAGCTGGTAATGGTACCATTCCGCAGTTTTGAACGATTTTCCTGCAATATTTTTTTATTGAGATTGATTATTTTTTGATCGGTTTCAAGCAACTTTTCGTACTTCTCAATATTGCTTTTTTGCTGGTTTAAATGGGTTTGAATTTCCTTTTTAAAAGCATTTTCCTGATCAGTTACCAATTTTTGTTGAATCCTCAACATATTGCGTTCTCGTTTATTTTTACCCCAATCCCAGATGTTCCATGAAAATTGTATTCCAGCCATATAATAGGTGTCAAATTGGTCACTCAGCATATTCAACCCGGGACGTCCATAGCCCAACTTCACGAAGCCCGACATTTTGGGAAGCTTATTTCTAAAAGTTACCTTTTGTAGTTGATTTAGCTGTCTGGATTGAATATGAAAGATTTCATTTTCAGGTCTATATATCTTTTGACTTTCTGATAATTTTATTTGGGGCGGTTCTAGATTAAATTTTTCTAGATCATCAACTTCAGTTAATTCGTACAAATTTGTAAAAAGCCCGGCAATTGACTCTCTGACATCGATCAATTTTTGTTTGTTTTCCAGTTCTCGAGCCTGTAATTCATGCAGGTCAGATGGCAATAAAATACCATTTTCCACACCTGATTTAACTACCTTTTGTGTTGTCTGAATATCAGCAATTGCTGTCTCCAATATGGCTTTTTGTTTTTTTAGAATCAGGATCTGCAAATAATATTGAGTAATAGATTGTTTGACTTTATAGAAATCTTGTTCAACTTTTGTTTGATCTTTTTTGCCCTCTATTTTTGTTAATTGTTTTTGGGCTTGTGTCGCTCCAAAATCATATAATTTCTGTTTTAATTTTATTGAAGCATCATACTGGTCTTGTTCCGGTGACGGAAAACCTATTGAAGGTGCGGCCGATTGATTGGATTGCAATTGAGAAAGATCCAAATCAACTGTAGTTATATCCGATTGATAAGAAGCACGCCCTTCAAAATCAATTTGAGGAAGCCAGGAGGAATTAATATTTTTTAGATTTGTTTGGTTAATTTTCTCATATTTTGCTCCTTTTTTCATAACTGGATGATTTTTAGCAGCTGCCTCAAAACACTCTTGTAAGGTGATCACTTCACTGGAAAGAGGTAATTGAAAGAGCGCCATTATTAAAAAGATCTTTAACATCAAATTTTTTAAGTTCATAAGCCTACCTTTATATTTTTATAGAATTAATTATAAATTCAGAAACTGTTTTTTTTCTATTTTTCAGAAACTCATTCAGCTTTTTATCGTCATTTTCAAAGGTGAATTTCTTGAATATTTTACGGCCTGCTATTGGAAAAACACATAGAGAAATAGTATTGACAATCAATTCCTGAGCAGGAATATCTCTTATCCGCCCCTTTTTCACTTCCCCATTAATGTCATTCTGCAAGATTTCAACCGGGTTAACTCCAATAGATTGAATTGAGTTTATAAAAATTTCACTAAACTTATCCGGTTGACGATTTATTTCTGTGATGATCAGAATTGGAATATTCTTATTCTGATTTAAAAGCGTTAGATAATTGTCAACCAGTTTAGTTATTTTCTCGAATAAATCGATATCTTCATTAAGTACATTTAAAATTCTGGTGAACATAATAGGTGCTATCGATTCAAATACTTTTCTGAACAGATTATCTTTATTTTTAAAATAATAATGGAGCATAGCCTTGTTCACACCAGCAATATCAGCAATTTTTTGCATTCGGGCGCCCTTTAGTCCTTCTTCAACAAAGACCTTTTGAGCCGCTTGTAATATTTTTTGTTTTGTACTCTCAGTTTTCATTTTATACCTCCTAATTTTTTCAACTAACTATTTAGTTTAACCAATTTGTTAATTAATGGCAAGGCTTTTTCTGAATTATTTTAATAATGGAGTAATTTTCCTTAAATATTATGTGTTTATGCAGGAGTGTTTGACTTTTTTATTGAATGGATCTGGAAATTTTAAGCGCCTTAATCAATACTTCCAGATCTCTTTTCCCCTCCAGAAAAGTAGAACGGACACCTTTATCAGCAATTATTGCATCATAAAAATCTTCGTATTCCCTTCTGTATCCATAATCATCTTCAAAATCAATTTCGAGTTCCGAATTCCCATTTTTCTTTAACTCCAAATGGTTATCAGTGATGACAATAGAGCCTTTCTCACCATAAATTATAAGCTCGTTTCTATTATAGTCAGGTGTAGAATAGCTCATATTTAATAGTCCTAAGCTGCTTTCTCCGAGCTTGAATTGTCCACTAAAAGTGTCAATTTGACCCAGTTTTGGATTAATGCTTTTTGTCAATCCTGTAATTGGTTGCACATAGCCGAATATTTCTCGCAAAGCCGCGATATTATGCACACCACCATCAGTAATAAATCCACCCGGGTACTGATGATTGATCCGCCATTTAGTTCTGGCAAATTTATTATTAATATCCATAAGGAAATAAATATTCCACATGACAACTGAGATTCTCCCAATGATTTTCTCGTTAATAATTTGTTTTGCTTTCTGATAGACTGGGCGATATCTATAATTTTCTGCAGTCATTGTCACTAAACTTGTTTCACTCTCCAATTCTACCATTTGCTCGGCCTCTTCAATATTTTTAGCAACAGGTTTTTCCACCATAACATGTTTACCAGCCGCAATTGCATCAAAGGCTACCTGACGATTTAGTTCAATTGGCAGAGTAATAACTACAGCATCAATATTGGAATTATTCAGCAATTTCTGATACTCAAGTACATAAGGCACATCACCAACTTTGTGAGCAAATTTTTTTGCTTTAGGTTCAGTATGATTACAGACCATTCCAATTTCAAATTTGTCCTGCAATTTTTGTAGAGCGGGATAATGAATTTCATTAGCTGCGATTCCGCATCCAATGATTCCAAGATTGATTCTGTTCACTTTTGTCTCCTTTAGCTAAAAATTTTTTTATAAGAAATATTTTAAACAATAATTCTGGCAGTTCTGGAAGCTTTTATTATTTTATCAAAACACATTTTTTTATATGCAAAGCTTTTTCTGCTTGGACTTTGTAAAAATAGATTCCGGAGGCCATATTATTTGTTTCCCATTTAATTTTATGGTGCCCCTCTCCCCTTTTATCATCGAAGATTGTTTGAATAAGATTTCCGCTGCTATTAAATATATCAATTTTTACTCGAGAAGGATTAGGTAGAAAATATTTTATAGTTGTGCTTGAATTAAAGGGATTGGGATAATTTTGATAGAGATGAAAAGATTCCGGTAAACTTTGTGAACTATTTTCAACTGATGTAAACCAGTCACTATCCGGATAATAGGGTTTTGAAATCCGTCCTTCATTACTCATCAATTCAGCCAAATTAGCATCTGTCAATAGATTTTGAAGCGTATCCTTTTGTCCATTAATGAAAATTATATTTGAAATTAAGCGCACTCCATGAGAATAATCAGCATAAAGATTACTGTGGCCATTATAAACTGGTTGAATTGGATCATTTTCACTTCTATGCCAGCCATAGATCACTACTCTGTCATAATCTCTATCTGAACTATAAATTCTATTAGAAATGATAATGTCTTTTTTGTGTCCGGCAATAAGACTATCAATAGGACGAGCAAGTCCTTTGTCATCAAGTTGCTGATTAATCAGATTGGTATGATCCATAAAAACCGGTACAGTGACATTTTCTTCTGACCAGGAAATCGGCTGAGGATCCAATTTTACCTTTGCCTTTGAATAAATAATATCTACAAGTTTTTTAGTGGGCAGCGAACTTTCTAATTCATCAGCAAGATGCTGGGCAGTAGAAGGCATCATAGGTATATAGATATAATCCTGTTCAGAGCCAATTGCCATATAATCATTTACACTAAAGAATGTTACTGCATAATTTTCTGAACCAAGCGTCCTGTTTAATTTTATTGAAGTCAATTTACGCGAAAATAAGGGCACGTTTCCAGCCATGATTTGATTTACAATAGCCTGTTCTCGTTTTCTTATACTCAAACCAGTTATTTGGTTTGCAAATTCAGTCCCTTCAACTGCATCCGGAGAACGCTCAGGCAGATCAAGATAGACAACAGAATCCTGGACAGAATTTTGTGTGCAAATCTTAGCAGCGGCTCTAGTTTGTACTGAGAGAATTAAGATCAATAAAAAAGCTACAATAAAAATATTTTTTGTTATTTTTCTCATTTTTTTTCCTTTATAATTTTCCCAAATAAGCTGCTTTGAAACATAGTTTTTTTAATTTATACTGTTCAGAAGAACATCATATATTGAATATTGCCCCCACCAAAGCCATGATAGGTAGTGCTGTGACTAATTGACAATTTCAACTTTGTTTTCGAAGAAAAAATGTGCTGCCATCCGAAAATTAATTTATCTTCGTAACCTTTTTGGTCAATTTCATCAATCTGTTTCCCGGTTTTATCCCATTTAAAAGAGGTGCCAAAATAGCCAAATGTAAGGATGTCCCTACCAGTTGTATAATCAACAAAAACATCAGGAAAAAATATTTCCCCACGCTGATAATCATAATTTTGATAACCATCTGCCTTAGAATTTTGATAGATGTGATGAAACTCATAGCGCAAATCAATTTTTTTATTGATTTTAAAAGTGGCGTATAAACTATTCTGATAAATATTATTATTGTAGGAAAAATTATAGACCGGGTTCCAGAAATTTTTAGCCTCATAGAAATGGTAGAACCAGTTTCTGTACTCTATAAAAATGTTCTTATCCGGTCGCAAATATAATTTGGTAATGATATCATCAATTGCTCGGCTATGCCAATTAATTTCAGGAGAGCGTTCCCGATCCTGAAATTTCCTTTTAAAAGGCCGAGAATATTGGCCATCAGAATAGAGAATCCAGTTTTTGCCTCCTGTTCTAATTTTCCAATCAAGGCGCCTCGGGTTTTGAATAGTGTAGCCACTAACACTATTTTTTTGATCATAAACAAAATCCTCGAAAACATAGGATAGTCTAAGGTATTTTTTCTGATTTGAATTGGTTACAATCAGGCCAACTTTGCTATCAATTTTTTCTTTATCAAAATAGGGATTAAATAGAGCAAATAAGGAAAAATTGGAAAAAATTGATTTTTCCAGTCCCATAAAATTACTTTCTATTATATCATTTCTATGGCGGGAGTCATATTTAATAAAATGGCTATGAAATTTCCAGCCATTAGCAATCTTTTCATTGATCAAAATCTGAAAATCACTAAGCAGTTCACTGGTTGTCACACTACCATAGTTCATCCTTAAGCCACTAGCTCTGAGATAATTTTTCTGCCAGTCCCGGCACCAATCCTGATCAAAAGTATAATTTGTTGCTACATGTAGATAAAGTCTTTCATCTTGATAGCCCTGATCGTATTTCCAATCAAAAGATAAACTGGAATCAAAAAGGCATAATATGCTCAGCAATAGAATTAGTATTCGAAATTTTGTCACTTTATTCCCTTCTACTTTTCTCTTCCATAAGATAATGGCAAGGCAGATTAATTTCAATTTCCTTATTTAGCATTTGGCTAAATTTTTTATCATGACCTTACTAAATTACTACATATATCTCAGAATAAGTGTGAAAAAATCTCAGCCTGCTGTCATTTTTTTTCTTCACACTATTACGGGATGCTAATTATTCTTGATTTTAGTTTGGTTTTAATCTAGTTTTGTGGTGATATTCTTATTTATAAATTAGCAAAAAATTACAATTGAATTTAAAATTTTCCAGGAGGTAAGATCAATGGGTAGTGTAAAAGATTTGACCATTATAAAAGAACCTACAGCCGACCGAACCGGTATTGGAAGGTTTGTTTTTTCTAACCGCTATTCTGTTTTTGATTGGGGAGAAATGCCCGATCATATAGAAGATAAAGGAGCGGCGATTTGCCTGGTGACAGCCTACTTTTTTGAAAAACTTGAAGCAGCAGGAATAAAAACTCACTACCGGGGCATTGTAGAAAATGGCAAAGCCAAAAAATTGCAGAATCTGGAACAGCCTTCAAATATTCTGGAAATTGATCTGGTTAGAGTGGTCAAACCAGAAGTTAAAGGTAAAAATTATGACTATACTCCTTTAAAGAAGCAGGAAGCCAATTTTCTAATTCCCATTGAAATAATCTACAGAAACTCACTGCCAGCCAGTTCCTCAGTTTTCAAAAGACTAAAATCCGGTCAGCTTCAACTTGAAGATATTGGGTTAGATGAAATGCCAGAGCCCGGGCAAAAATTGGATCCTCCCATTCTTGATGTTTCCACAAAATTGGAAATGACTGATCGCTACATTAGCTGGAAAGAAGCCCAAAAAATCTGCACCCTTAGTAAAGAAGAACTCCACAAAATCAAGCAACTGACTTTGGCTGTTGATGATCATATTTCGCAAGAAGTAGAAAAAATAGGCTTATCCAATGAAGATGGAAAAATAGAGTTAGGCTTTAATGAAAAACGAGAAATAATGGTTGTAGATGCTTTGGGTACACTGGATGAGAGTCGTTTTACTTACAATGATATGTCCGTTAGCAAAGAGATCGCCAGAAAATTCTACCGAAATACAGAATGGTCTGAAGAAATCACCAATGCCAAAAAGCAAAATCGCCTGAGCTGGAAAGACCTGGTCAAAACACCACCTCCTCCTCTTCCTGAAGAATTATCCTGTGCCATTGCTAATATTTACAAAGCTTATACAAATGAAATCACAGGCCGCAAATGGTTTGATACTCCATCAGTTCAGGAAATACTGGAGGAGATTGAAAATATTAAATAAAAATAGTTAAGATTAATTAGTATTTAGGTTCCAATACTTTCCAATAGATTTTAATTAATCCGGTTAGAGTAAATTTCTAGCCGGATTTTTTGCTTATTTTTTTAATTTAACTTTGAAATATTGCTTGTTCTCTAATAGATTAAGCAGTTGTTAGATTCTATTTATTGAGAAGAATTATCCAAGATGAGGAGGAAAAGTTGGATACTTTAACACATGTATTAGAGACACTGGCAAATTTCATTTGGTCAACCCCTTCATTTTTTCCCTTTATGATCGTATTATTATTGTTTGCAGGATTCTTTATGACGATTAAGACGCGAGCCATTCAGATCAGGCGTTTTTTCCATGGTTGGAAAGCAATAATGGGGAAATATGATGATCCTGAAGAACAGGGCGATATTTCGCATTTTCAGGCTATTTCAGCCGCTCTTTCAGCAACTGTTGGTATTGGTAATATTGCTGGAGTGGCCACAGCTATTCATTATGGAGGTCCAGGGGCCCTATTCTGGATGTGGGTGACTGCAATTCTGGGAATGTCTCTTAAATTTGGATCCGCCACATTAAGTCTGAAATTTAGAGAGATTACACCAGAGGGGGATGTCGCTGGTGGTCCAATGTATTACATAAAAAAGGGTATGGGGAAAAAGTTCACCTGGATGGCCATTCTTTTTGCTACTATGCTGATGATCTCAGCCATGGCTACTGGTAACACAATTCAATCTTTTACTATCGCCGATCAAATGCGGGCTTCCTTTTCAATTCCCACCTGGATCACAGGACTTTTTACTGCAACATTCATTGCTATTGTTATTATTGGCGGTGTAAAAAGAATAGGTAAAGTTGCTTCGATTCTAGCGCCTTTCATGTGTATTCTTTATATCTTAGGCGGCCTTATTATTTTAGCTCTTAATATAACTGAAATTCCAGCTACTTTTGGTCTAATTTTTC
>DATGCI010000044.1:0-13547 GCA_035312185.1 bacterium | reverse complement strand
GTAAGATCAGCAGCGCGCTGAGCAGCATCCAGTATATTTTTAAGATTATTGTGGTTGGAACTTGATTTCTCGGTATTGTTAAGAGTCATCTGAGATAATCCAATAATTACTGTCAAAATATTGTTGAAGTCGTGGGCTACTCCACTGGCCAGGGTTCCAATCGATTCCAGTTTCTGGCTCTGGAGTAATTGTTTTTGCAACTTTTCTTTTTCTTGTTCTGCTGCTTTGCGCTCGGTAATATCTCGTCCTAAGGCTAAAATATAATTTCCCTTTGATAATACAACTTTGGATATTGTGATTTCAACAGGATAAATGGATCCGTCTTTGGTTTTATGGTGGGTTTCAAAGGTGGTCGGTTTATCATGGGGCGCTAGTTTATCCCAGTACTTCTGTTTGGCTTCTTTTTCATCCTTATCAACATCAATGTCTAATACATTCATATTGAGCAGTTCTTTACGGGAATAACCTGTTTTATCAACTGCAGTATTATTGATGTCAACAATATTTCCTTTGGTATCATGAAGGAAGAGCATCTCGGCCGCCTGTTCTACCAGAGAGCGAAATTTGTTTTCACTTTCTCGAAGGGCTTCTTCAGCTTTTTTGCGGACAGTTATGTCAGTAGCCAGACCTTCTATTATTTTTTCTCCATTCTCTTCTCGAACTGAAATACAGCGATCATGCAACCAGTGCCAATTACCATCCACATCTTTTATCCTGTATTCAATATCAAATTTATCATTTTTTTGACAGTTAGCAATTGTTTTTTTAACTAGACCTTTATCTTCAGGATGGATTGATTTGCTCCAGATCTGCGGGTCATTTTTCAATCTATCTGGAGAAATTCCCAGTATATTTTCAACTCGACTTGACCAGAAATTTCCGCCAGATTCTGTGCCATAGATATAAGTGATTCCTGGCGATGCTTCAATTAATCGCCGGTATTTCTCTTCGCTTTCTTTGAGAGCTCGCTCTGCTCTTTTTCTTTTAGTAATATCCCTTCCAATTCCCTGAAAAGCGATAAGCTCATTATTTTCACCAATAATAGGACGAGTGCGCCAGTGAACCCAGCGCAATTCATTATTCCTGGCAATTACCCGGTGTTCAATACTGCTGGCATCCTGATTTTTAGAGAGCTGCTTGAAATATTTTTCTGCTTTGCTTTGATCCTCTTCTGGAATCAGAGGCATGAAATCATCCATCTCCAGAGGTTCATCTATACCAAAATATCTTCTGTATGATTCATTGGCGAAAATTGGTTTACCATCAGTATCAAATCTGCAAACCAAATCGTCCATCTCTTCGACTAAGGAACGATATTTTGCTTCGCTTTTTTGAAGCTTATTCCTGGCCTCATTTAGCTGCTTTTTGTTTTCAATCTCATTGCAGGCTCTTTTTACCTTTGGGATTAATAAATCGGTAAAGTCTTTTTCCTTGACAATATAGTCAATAGCACCCATTCTCATGAACTCGACAGCAATTTTTTCACCACCATGGGCAGTCATAATAATAAATGGAGTTTTGATTCCCTCGTTCTCCATATGTTGAATTAATTCTCTGGCATCCATATCAGGCAATTTGTAATCCAGCAGAATTATTTCCCGTTCAATACCACTGATTTGCTCCAATCCCTGTTGGGCATCAAAGGCAGCCCTGGCTTTAAAACCTTTCTTATTGAGATTTTTGACGATTAATCGATTGAGGGCCTCGTTATCCTCGATTACAATGATTTTGTAGGTTTGATTTGATTGTTCTATTGAATGCTTGCTGTTTGTTTTTTGCATATCAATTCCGACGTTAATTGTTAAAAGTTGGACTCAAATATAATTTTCACAATGACTTTAAAGGTCAATTCCAAAAAGAATTTTATGCTATAAAAATTCTATGATTACTAATTTGATTTCCCATTGATCTCAGGTATTTTGACCACCATGAGAAACAAGCCTAGTTTTCGAATAGTCTGAATAAATTCATCGTAATCAATAGGTTTTGTAATGTAACTGCTACACCCTAATTGATGGCACTCCTCAATTTTTCTGGGATCATCGGCAGTAGTGATCATTATAACGGGCATCTTATTTAATTCCTGATCGGCTTTTACTCGGCGCAAAACTTCGATACCATCTACGCGTGGCATTCTGATGTCCAGTAATAGGAGATGAGGAACTCCCGGTTTTCTTTTTACATCCTCATCTTTGCTAAACAAATAGTCAATCACTTCCTGACCATCAGTAAAATGAATAATATCATTTTTAATGCCAGCCCGTTTTAAATTTTTTTTGATAAGCGTGGCATGGCCCTGATCATCTTCAGCAAGAAGAATTTTTACTTCCTGGTTCATTGCTTCTCCTATTTCTTCGGTTAACTGTGAATACAAATTCAATAGTAAAAATTAAATCAAAGATTTAACTCGATTCTACTGGATAAAATCGTAGTTTGAATACTAATTAAAAGAACGAAATAAGTCATGTTGTCAAAGATAATTAGATAATTAAAATTGTCTGTTATTATCTTAATTTCAGTTGTCAGGTAAAATAATAGTAAATTTGGTTCCTTCATCAGGAGCTGATTGGACCCTGATCTCACCATTGTGTTTATCAAGGCTTTGCTTAATTATATTGAGGCCAAGTCCAATTCCAGGCTTATTAGGATCCAGTTTGTGAAACAGGTTGAATATTTTTTTCTGTTGTTTTTTAGGAATTCCAATTCCATTGTCTTTTACAGAATAAATAAGCCGGTCATCATCTTTATGTCCATCTATTTTTATAAATCCAGGCTGGTCCGAATCTAAATATTTTATAGCGTTACTGACCAGATTGGAAAAAATCTGGCTGATCTGAAGTTTGTCGCCTTTGCAATTGGGAAGCTCACCTACCTTTACTTTGACATCCTTATCCTGAAGCTCGTATCTAAATTCCGAAAGCACCTCATCAACAATTGCATTTACATCGAGCAATTTCATTGTTAAGCTTTGACGGCCTAATCGTGATAATGCCAGTAAACCAGACAGAAGAGCATCCATTTTTGAGGTGCTAGATAAAATAAAATGGATGGATTCATAAATATCATTTTCAATTATATTTCTACACTGTTTTGTAATATTTTCAGGAACAGATTTTTTCTGGATAATATCTTCGATTTCTTGCAGCGCGGCTTTAAGCTCTTTGTTGAACCCTTCAACATTAATAAGAGGAGAGCGCAGGTCATGAGAAGTGGCATATAAGAGCTGTTCAAGCTCTTTATTTTTTGTTCTCAATTCTTTATTCACATTCTCAAGTTCTTGTTTGATCTTTTTTTGTTCTGTAATGTCCTGAATTGTCCAGAATACGCGAGTAGGCTTATTCTGATCCCTTTTAACTGCGCCAATAGCATGTACATTTAGTATCTGATCGTCCTGGCGAATAATTCTGTATTCAACTGGTGGCAGCTTCTTTTTATCAGATTCTATACCCTCTTCAAGCCATTCCTTAATACGAGTCTGATCGTCAGGATGGTGAATTTTTTGATGGATTTCTGGAAAAGTAAATTCAGATGATTCGTCATATTGCAAAAGGTCAAAGAGTGCTTCTGAAAATTCGACCTCGTCAGTTTCAAGGTTCCAGGTAAAGTTACCCATTTTTGCCATTTGCTGAGCTTCTACAAGACGATTTTGACTGCGTTTAAGGCGCTGAGACATTAGAACGGCATCTTCCATCATATTTAGAGATGCTTTTTGTGAATCCTCAAGATCCTGATTAACTTTTTTTAATTCTTCTGTTCGCTCTTCTACTTTTTCTTCCAGTTTGGATTGGTATTCGTATAGTTGCTCCTGCAGATTTTTATAATTTGTGATATCAGTGGCAATTAGGCTTAGCTGGTACTCTTTTTGATCAGAATTATCATTATTTTTCATTAATTCATCGTCGTCAATTGGATTAATGGATAATAATAGATGTCTTTTGCGACCATCAGTTTCTAACTTGCCAAATTTAAAATCGCCCTGAACCTTTTGCGAAAGTCCCTTTTTGAACAGGGTTTGATATCTTTCCTTCTGTTTTTTATCAATGAATTGATCGAATATTCGCCCGGTAATATTTTCCATATTTTGCCCCAGCAATTCAGCAAAACGCTGGTTGCAATACAGAATAACTCCTTTCTTTGATAAAATTGCAGCGCCTTCATTCATCTGCTCTATCAATATTCTGTAAATTCTTTCAGCCGAGGAGAGGGAATAGATCTGTTCTCCCTTATCAGAATCTACAGTTATGGCATCTACTTCACCACGACGAATAGCAGATAAGGCTTGCTGAAGTTCCTCAACCTGGCTCCGCAAATTTTGGTTTTCACTATGCAATTCTTGTTTTGTTTTCGACATCAATCCTTCTCTTCTTCGTTAATTTTTACAAGATCCAGTCCAACCAGTAATTTGTCTTTGTCGGACATATCTCCAATAATTTTCCTTAGGGGTGGTGGTAATTTTTTAATGAGAGTTGGCATGGCCACTATCTGTTCTCCTTTGGCCAGCTTTGGATTTTGATAGAGATCAATGACCTTGAGAGTATAGCTGCCTTTTAAATGAGTTTCGCAGATTTCCTTGACATTGGAAACCGCTTTTCTGGATTTCGGTGTCATGCCTGATACGTACAGTTTTAGAATGTATTCTTCCTGTTTTGAATTCTCGATCATTTCTTCATATTCTTTTTGAGATTTCTTATTCATTCTTTTACCTTTGAGTAAAAAATTAATGATTATTTGGAGATTATTCTCCATTATCCTGAAGATCAAGACTTGTCAAAACTGTCTTAGTATCAGACAGGTCTCCAATTATCGTCTTTTTAGGAGCCGGCGAACGTCTGACAAGAGTCGGTACGGCCAGGATTTGGTCGCCCTTTATCGGTTTGGAATTATCATCAAGATCAATGACCTCAATAGCGTATTTTGCTTCCAAATATTCCTCGCATATTTTCTTAAGATTATTAAAAGCTTTTACTGATTTTGGAGAAGTTCCTGTTACATATAATCTAAATATCCATTCCTGATCCTTTGGGTTTTCCATATTAGATAAATTTCTATTCCTATCTTCATTTTTGGCCATCTCAGTTTCCTTCCTGGTTAGTAAATTATTTACTGCTTTTTCTACTTTTTGAAATTTTTTGTCTGGTCCTGTTCATGTGTTTTCGCTGTCTTTTCAATTCTTCAATTTTGCGATAAGTTTCCATTTTATCGGTTTCCAGTTGAATTTCGTCGAGTTCCATTCTAGACTTGAGTGCTTTTTGTTTCCTATCCAATTCCATTTCCAGCCTTTCAATTTCCTGATCCAGTTTATCATGTCTTTCTTCATCAACCTGTTCTTGAATAACCCGAGCAGAACCAGTCATAACTCCTTCAGGACCGATATAAACATCTTTCAACTTAACTCCCTGAGAAGTAATCAAAAATTCACGAATCTGATTGGAATTTGCTATCCCCCGGGATTTTAGAACATAGACTCCACGATTGCGTTCTCCATCTTGCTCAATATCACGGAGTGAAATCCAGACATCCATTATTGATGAGATATCCATATTAGTTGTTTCTTCAGGAATAGCCGGATTTGTTAGATTGGTGAAAAATCCAGTAATATTTTTCGATTTGATAAAATCAGTTAACCGAATCAGCATAGACTTGGCTTCCATAATATTATTACCAGATACATAGGAGTTAAGGGGGTCAATAATTATCATAGCTGGACTAAAAGATTTGATAATTTTGTGGATAATTGTTAAATGGGCTTCCAGGCCATATATAGAAACTCTTTCTGAATGGAATTTTAGTAGATCTTTATCAACCCATTGTTTTAGATCGATTCCAATCGAATTTATATCGCGAATTATCTGCTGGCTGGATTCCTCAAAACTCAGATAGAGAACTTTTTCTCCTCGGGAGCAAGCGGCATCAGCGATATGAGCGCACAGACTGGTTTTTCCTGTTCCAGCAGTTCCGGAGACCAGAACGCTACTACCTTTATAGAATCCCTGACCACCTAGCATTTCATCCAAATTTTGAATACCTGTGGAAACCCGCTCGTCTGAAACCGGATGATCTAGCCCGAGTGAAGTAATTGGTAGAATAGAAATACCATCGTCATCAATCAGAAAAGGGAATTCATTGGTTTCATGAACCGATCCACGATATTTAATTATCCGAAGATGGCGTGTATAAACCATGTCACGAGCCGATTGCTTGAGCATAATGACACAATCGGATACATATTCTTCCAAACCATGCCTGGTCAGATTCTCTTTGCCCCGTTCTCCAGTGATAATAGCAGTCAAACCATTATCTTTCAGCCAGCGGGATAATCTTCGTAATTCTGATCTCAGTATAGATTTATTGGAAAATCCGGAAAATAATACTTCAATGGTATCAAGGACAATCCGTTTGGCTCCCACACTTTCAATAGCATGTTTGAGACGTAAAAACAGACCTTCCAGGTCATATTCACCCGTTTCTTCTATTTCTCCACGTTCAACATGGATATGATCGATTAATAATTTTTTATCCTGAACTAATCCTTCTAACCCAAAGCCAAGTGATTCTGTGTTTTGATTTAATTCTTTTTCCGTCTCTTCAAAAGCAATAAAAACGCCCGGCTCATCAAATTCTTGGGCACCCCTTGCCAGAAATTCTAGACCTAACAGCGTTTTTCCGCTACCCGGACTACCAAAAACTAAAGTAGGACGGCCTCTAGGCAAGCCTCCATTAGTAATATCATCTAGACCTGTTATTCCAGTAGGAGCTTTAGACAGGTCTTCGTAATCCGATTTATTAAATTGTGCATTCATTCTTTTTACCTCCGATGTTATTTAGATTCCAAGTAAAATCCCGTATCATATAAATAATTTTACTGTATTCATAAACTAATTGGGATCATTTTTTATTTGCAGTTTGAAAATCATCATCCAAAAATTTAAGTTGATAGCGTGGATTTTGTCCACACTCCTTACTTAATTTATTAATTTCTTTTTTGAGCTCGATCATTCGAATTTCACGCCCAACCATAAACTTATTATGGCGCTTCAAATCTTCCATTTTGTCTTTCAGTTTTTCCTCCATTCTCTTACGTTCCGTTATATCTTGCAAAGAACCAAAAAGACGGATTGGTTTGCCATCTTTCCCTAATTCAGCCTGGCCATGGGCAATGCAATGACGAATTTCTCCATCTTTGCGAATAGCACGAAGTTCCAGCTTATAGGGTGTCCCATTGGCAACGGCTTTCTCAACAGCTTCCCGTAATCGTTGCATATCTTCTTCAACATATAATTTTTTATGCTCAGCAAAAGTTGGAGATTCCTGATCTGGATCCATTTGGAAAATCTTGTACAATTCTTCCGACCAAACAACATTGTCGGTAGCAATATCCCATTCCCAGCTGCCCACCCGGGCAATTTTTTCAGTTCGCTCTAGCATAGTTTTCTGTTCCTGTAATTCATCTTCAATTCTTTGACGTTCAGTAATATCGCGAATTAAACCAATAAATCCGGTTACTTCATTTTGATCATTTTTTAGATAAAAAACATTGGTCTCACCAGGAAAGATCTGGCCTGATTTCTTTTTATAATCAATGGTATAAAGGAAATCTTTTTCAGAGTCAATGTGCCTGCTAATCTTTTCGCCCATTTCTTCATATTCTTGCTCATCTTTATAAACATATTTAGTCAGTTTTCCCTCTATATCAGAGAGTTCATATCCGAATAGATCAGCAAAAGCCGGATTGCAATCAACTATTTTACGCTCTGTATCAGCAACAAGGATGGCATCACGAATGCTATTAAAAAGGGCGCGATATTTTTCTTCACTTTTGCGTAATGCTTCTTCAGCCTGCTTCCTTTGGGTAATGTCTCTACTAAACTCAACGATTTTTGTAACTTGTCCGGTCTGAGAATCTTTGATAGGATAGGCAAAAATTTCAAACCAGTTTTCTTCATCCTGATCCAGACCGCGAACTATCTCTCTTTCGGGCTGACCTGATTTTATACATTGTTGAACAGCACAAGGATGACAGGGGATATCACGATCATGAAAGGCATCAAAACACTTTTTACCTTTCAGAGGGTTCTTCTTCTCGTACCAATTTTTCAATTTACTATTTGTTCTTTCGATAGTAAGGTCGGGAGTAAGAACACAAAGACTTTCCTGAATCGCCTCAAAAACTTCGGATAGAAATTGTTCATTCTCCTTAATCTTAGTTCGCAATTCGTATTGTTCAGTAATATCTCTGAAAATAAGAACAACTCCTGTGATAGTGCCGTCCCTATTCTTAATGGGAGCAGCGGAGTCAGCTATTTGATATTGTTGCCCATTCCTGGCAGTTAATAATGTGTCATTGGCAAGGCCAACAATCTTGCCTTCTTTTAAAACGCGGTTGACTGGATTTTCCACTTTTTCTCCAGTCCTGGAATTGGAGATTTGAAAGACATCCTCGATTGGTTTGCCCCATGCTTGTGCATTTTTCCAGCCTGTCAGATTCTCAGAAACAGAATTCATTTGCTGAACTTGACCGGAATTGTTTGTGGTTATTATGCCATCACCTATAGACTGGAATGTCGTGGTATAATTTTTTTTCTCTTTTTGGAGCTGCTTGATATGAAATGAAATTATTATTCCGAATAATATAAAACAGATAAGAATGACAAAACGAATGTAAAGTTCATGAGCAGGAATATCGATAAGTAATAGTTCAAGGAAAGTGCCTTCGTAGAAATATAGATAATCAAGGATTCCATCCAGAATCCAGGCTAGAATTCCAAAACCTAGTGATAATAAAATTGGGCTATAGGTTTTCTTCAAAAATATCCCCGCTAATATGGGTTAACTATATTTATGAATTATTTACCCTAAACCCAGTAATAATATTTTGAATAAATTTATAAAATTCAAGTAATAAAATGGAACAGACCCATTTTATTATTGAAATAGAAGTACAAATTCACGAAAGATATCTTTTTCAAAATGGTCCAACATCTCTTTTTTCATCAATTTGAGCGCAGCAAAAGGTGTCATTGGGTCTTTATAAGGGCGTTTGGAAATAAGGGCATCATACACATCGGCAATGCAACATATTTTACTATAGAGATGAATTCTATTACCAGTCAATCCGCGGGGATAACCAGAGCCATCGTGGCGTTCATGATGTTGAAGCACAATTATCTTACTTTCTTCCGATAATTGATTAGTTTCCGAGAGAATGTTGTGACCCTGAGTGGTATGAGTCTTGACTTTATTGAATTCATGTTCACTAAGCTGGCCTTTTTTGTTGAGTATATCAGGATCAATGCGAACTTTTCCAATATCATGGAGAAAAAAACCAGCCCCCAGCTCTCCCATATTGTGCATTGTCGTATTGCCAAAAAGAGCTTTGGCCAGCAAAATAGAATAGATCCCAACATTTACTGAGTGAGTGTAAGTATTGAAGTCATAATCGGTAATATTTAACAAGAAGCTGGCTGTTGCATCATTGTGGAGGATCATCTTGACCATTTGTGAGGCACCCTCTTTGAACTCTTGTATGTTTTTAGCCGTTGGATTTTCAAGAAGATTTTGCATTATATTGAGAGAGGAATTATACACAATTCGGGCCTGATCACGAGGATCGAGATTGTTAGATTTTCTAGTTGCATCGAAATCGTCAGGAAGCAGAGAATCTTCATCTTGATCAATTTCTTCTTTCTTCTGAGATCGCCTTTCTTCTTCTTTAGGAAATGACTGAGAGGGCTTTTCCTGATCAGGAAGATCACTCTTTTCCATATTAATTACTACCTCATTTAGATTGCTGTCAATGCATTCCTGGATCTGCTGCTGGGATGTTATCTTGAATTCGTTCTTCACAAAAGGATGCTTAAGCCAGGGCTTGGGCAACTCAATATACATCCCAATTTGTAAATCCTGTGGTGATAATCTTTTTTTCATACTTGACATTGATTGTTCAACTTATAATTTTTTTCAGACAGGTTAATGGCATAATGACTAAAATTTATCAGCACTACTTCTGTTTAGAATCTGAATTTAAAAAATCTGATAAAATCTAAAGTGAGCTGGAGCACATTAAACATGAATTTACTGATAAGTTGAATACGGGGACTACAAAAATTGTCAATTAAAACACTTTAGAGAATGGTAGTAATTTAAAATAATTTAGAATAATTTTTTATAAAATAACTAGGAAATTATTGAATAGGCGCTCATTTTTTCTATAAAGGATTGTCCATTTCTTGAAAATTCCTTAATATGGATATTATTCTTTTATCTCCTTTTTCTTTGGCAAATTCCAGAGGCGCTTTGATAAGCCCGTCATAATCAAGCCGGGCTCCGTGGTTAATTAACAATTTGATTATTTCTGTAAATTTGAAATATATAGCGATTATAAGAGGATTAATGCCATCATTATTGGGCGCATTAGGATCAGCACCATTATCCAGAAGCAGCTTGACTGCAAAGGGATCACCATGACCGGCGGCTATCAAAAGAGGACTCCAGCCTTTGATATCACGAACATTAATGTCGCAGCCATGATTGATGAGAACCTGCATTGTTCCCAGGTCACCAATTTGAGCAGCATTCATCAAAGCTGTCCAGCCCTTATTGTCACGAGTCTCATTTTTAGCACCTTCTTCAAGAAGAATTTTCACCGCTTCAGAATGGCCATTAGCTGAGGCTATCATAAGGGGTGTATGGCCATTATTGAAACTTTGATTGACACTGGCTCCATTGTCAATCAAAATCTGAACAACATCTGAATGGCCTTCAACGCAGGCATTAATTAGAGGTGTCCAATCTGCTTCGCTCCTGGCATTAATGTTGGCGCCTCCCTGTAAAAGGGTTTTAACTACCTGAATATGACCTTTGTCAACTGCATACATGAGAGCGGTATTACCATGTTGATCCTTTTTGTTGATATTACGATCATCCTTTATTAATTCCTGGATGACTCCAACATCTCCATTTTGAGCAGCTTGAAATAAATTATCCATCGGTAATATCCTTATCAGTTTGATTTAAATTGATAGAATTACCTTTTTGGGCTCTGTCATTATTTTTTTCTTCCATGTTATATTCAGGATAAAGTTTCGCAATACAATCCGGGCAAAGGCCATGAGTAAATTTTATTTCTGGCAGCCTCTCGCCTATATACCTTTCCGGTGCTATCCAGGGATCTCCATCTTGATTATCTTTGATTTTTTTGCAACTAGCGCAAATTGGTATATAATCTCCCAGTTTATCTGTTATCAGATTTTTCTCTGATAATTTTTTCAATTCTGTCAAATCGTACAGCGTAATGAAAAGGGCGGGCTGGAATTGAATTTCAATTTCCATTAAACGCGCTCTAATATAGCGAGATGAAGAATCAGAATTATACTCAAAATCAAATTCCATTTCTGATTCACTGGTATTTTTGAAGTCATTTATATCATCCTGCATTTTTTTCATAATTGGAATTTGTTCAAAAGGAGTATCTACATAATCTTGTTTGTGCTCAGACAGGAAATGGATAAAGGCTTTGTTGACAAATATGATTTTTAAGTCCTGAATAATGGCCATAGCGTCCCGGGAACTTTGAACAATCTTTCTGTATTGCTCTTCTTTTTCCTGGAGTTGTTGATTTCGAATTTTAATTTTGCGGCGAGCTTTATGTAATTTTAGAGCCTGATTAATCGCATTTATCAGCATTGCCGAACTGGAATTTTTGATTAAATAATTGTAGCTACCGGTTTGTTCGGCTCTTTTCAAGAATTTCGGATCTTCATGAGCGGTCAGGAATAAAATCGGAATATCATAATCTTTTTCAATAATTTTTGCCAACTCAATGCCGTCTCGTTGAGCATTGAGCTCTATATCGAGAATTATGAGATCGATATCATTGTTGTTTTTTAAATATTGTAAGGCCGGGTTGTCATTATTAAAACTTTCTACATTAAATCCGTGTTTTTTAAGTTGGGATGAAACAGCCAATACAGTTACAGGTTCATCGTCAACTAAAAGTATTTTTTTCATAAGGCGTACTTCTTTATTTTAGTTCTTAGTTTGCGACATGTTCCTCCAATTTCTGAAGGGTCTTTTCATAAATATTTTTGATATTCTCCATATAAATTTTTATTTTTTTCTGATTTTTTTCTTGGGCCGCTTTTTCCAGTTTAGCTGCATTTCTCTGAAGGGCTTCGGTGTAAATATTCATGGCCATGCCTTTGATTGTATGGGCAACCTGCCGTAATCTTTTATAATCTTTCTGCTTATAAAATTTTTGTAACTGCTCGTAGTATTCGGGTAAAGTTTCCAGGGCCTTATTGATTAACTGTTTTGTTAAATTGCTATCATATTTATCAAATAATTTGTCTGCTTTGAAAATAGTGGTCTCGTTTCCAGAATAATTTTCTGGTCCCTGCATATAAACTCTCCTTAACTATATTTTTATTAAATTCAAATCAATGACTCGCACTAAATATTCACATTATCTAAGAGACATTTTTTTAACTCATTTTGTTCAATAGGTTTTCCCATGAAATGATCGATACCGGCTTCTAGGCATTCCTCTTTTTCTTCTTTGAGTACCCCGGCAGTAAGAGCGATGATAGGAATATTGGAATCAATATTTTTTATCTTTCTAGTGGCTTCAATACCGTCCATTACTGGCATTTGAATATCCATAAGAATCAGTTTTGGATCCTGCTTTTTGAATTTTTCTAAGGCCTCCTTTCCATTTTTAGTTTTTATTATCTCAGCCTTGGGAAGAACCTGCTTGATAATATTGGTGGCCAGCATCATGTTCATTTCATTATCTTCGGCAATTAACAATTTTATGGGTTTTTCAAATATTTTGGTTTCTTGACTGGAACCACCGCTTCTATATTCGACCAGATTGTCGTCAGAAAAGGTCTTTAATACCTGATAGAGGTCTTTCTGTTTTACTGGCTTTTCTAGTTTTTTATCAATGCCATATTTCTGCAGATTTTTTGTGGTTATTTTTTTATTTGATGAACTGTATAACAGTATTCCTGGATGTCTTTCTTTATTGAGAGTCATTTTTTCGGCTAGTTCCAATCCATTCATATCTGGCATATGATAGTCAATTATGACCAGATCAATGGTATCCCTATTGTTTCGATATTTCTTTAAACCTTCACCACCCTTGCGGGCTAGAATACTACTGATGCCCCATTTATCCAATATGGTTTTGAGAATAATTCTGTTATTCTCGTTATCATCAACTACCAGGGCATTTTTTATGTTAATGGCTTTGTGTTCATGAATAGGATTGCTAACTATTTCCAGATCAAGAGTAAAATAAAATTGGGAACCTTGACCGACCTGACTGTCAACCTGAAGTTCTCCATCCATCTTTTCTACGAGCTGACTGGAAATCGTCAAACCCAGGCCTGTACCTCCGTATTTGCGGGTTGTTGAACCATCAGCTTGAGTGAAAGATCTGAATATTTTTTCTTTCTGTTTCTTATTGATACCGATGCCTGTGTCTTTGACTGCGAATCTTACGCGAGCATGATCATCTTTCTGACTTTCCAATTTGGCCTGAAGTTCGA
>DATGCI010000043.1:0-2258 GCA_035312185.1 bacterium | reverse complement strand
CTGAATCTAGGAGGTAGATAGCATTATTCAATTGATCAACAGTGTAAATATTATCAAAGGGCGAGACATAGATAGCAGTAAAATTGTGGCTTTCGCCTTCATAGCTTGACTTTATAATCTTGGTAGGATGAATTGAGCCCTGAGCGTAAAAAGTCAAAATAAATAATAAAACCAGAATTATTCGCTTTACCATACAAACTCCAGGTAAATTATCAATATCCCTTTAACTTAATATTTTTATTTCTCTTTGAGTATAAATAATTGGATTGGATGAGTGGATGGATGAGTGGATGAGTGGAGGAGCCAGAAAAGGATTTCATTAAATTTGATTATATAAAAAATCCAATAATTATAGGGAACATAAAAATTATTCAATTATTTTTTTACAAAAAAATTGTAAATTACAGAAGATATATTTGAGATAAGAATGAGGATTGTATGTCGCAATTAATTGCTGTGGTAGATGATGAACCTGATATTTTGGAATTAGTTGAAGTCAATTTGCAAAAAGCTGGCTTTGAAACCAGCACTTTTAAGAGCGCTCGCCCCTTTTTAACCTTTCTAAAGGAGAGTCATCCGGATCTTTTAGTTTTGGATCTCATGCTTCCCGATATTGACGGTATTGACCTTTGCAAAAAATTACGACAGGAAGAAAAACATCCCGATTTTCCTATTATAATGTTGACAGCCAAAGATAGTGAATTTGATAAAGTGCTGGGTCTGGAATTGGGTGCTGATGACTACATTACAAAGCCCTTTTCTGTTCGAGAACTGGTCGCCCGCATAAAAGCTGTATTACGAAGGAGCGATAGTATAGATAGCCAAAAGGTCATTACAATTGGCGATCATATAGAAATTAATTCTGATAATTATGAAGTAACTCTTGATGGTGAAAAAATCGATTTAACTAATACAGAATTCAATCTTCTCAAAATTTTGGCAGCTGCCGATGGAACAGTTATATCAAGGGAAAGCATATTATCAAAATTGTGGGGCAACGATAAGATTGTGACCAGACGGACAGTGGATGTCCATATCAGAAATTTACGCGAAAAACTCAAAAATCAAGCTTCTCTCATAAAAAATGTTAGAGGCGTTGGTTATAAAATTGCAAAACCGTAGTAAAATTATATGAGCAAAAAAAGTACCTTTTTCAGAAAAATTTTCACAGGTTATTTATCTATTATTTTTATTTTGATCACTGTATTATCGATAATTTCATTCCGGGTTATCCAGCGCCATTATATTAAAACTCTTTCAGGTAATCTCGAAAAAATTGGTCATTCCCTGGAATCTGATTTTAAAAATATGTTGATGGCAAAAAAAGTCAAAGCAATTGACGATTATACAAAAAATATTGCCAATGTGATAAATCAGGGTGAAAAGCTGGGGGTGCGAATAACAGTTATTTCTCCTGCTGGAGAAGTGTACGGTGATTCTGAAGAAGATCCAGCCAAAATGGACAATCATAAAGACCGCCAGGAAGTCCAGACCGTTATTCAGAAAAATACTACCGGACAATCGATCCGCTTTAGTAATACACTTAATAAGGAAATGCTTTATATTGCTCTGCCAATTCGAAATGATGGCGAAATAATTTCTATTTTAAGAACCAGCCTTTTTCTAGAAGATATAAACAATTTACTCGGTGATTTAAGGAGCAAAATTGCCTATATCGCTATTGCAGTGACTCTATTGTCTGTCTTAATCTCGCTTTTCATGGCCAAGGGATTCACAAATCCAATTAATAAACTTAATCAAGCTGCTCTGGAAATTTCAAAAGGTGATTTCAATACTCAGGTTGAAATCAAAAAAGAAGGAGAACTGAAGCAGCTGGCTGACACCTTCAATAATATGACCGATAGAATCAATCGGCTCTTTACCCGGGTTGATCGGGAAAGAGAGGAACTGGATTGTATTTTATCCTCGATTTTTACTGGCATCCTTGTACTCAATAAACATGGTCGAATAAAACTGGCTAATAAGCGATTTGGAGAGTATTTTGGAGAAGATTGCGAAGGCAAATATATCTGGGAGGTTCTGGAGAAAAAAGACTTTTACAAACATTTTTCTCGCCTCAAAGATAAAAAGGAGAATTTCACCAAAAAAATTGAATGGAATGACCGCAAATTTTTATGCTCATTTTCCTATGCGTCCAGCAAGGAAGAATATATAATTGTTTTCAATGATATTACTGAGATCAAACAGGTTGAGCAGATTAAAAAAGATTTTGTGTCTAATGTTACTCATGAACTCCG
>DATGCI010000042.1:0-3396 GCA_035312185.1 bacterium | reverse complement strand
TCTTCATCGGCTGGCATATCCACTTCTCGACGACGATAAAGAATTTCCACGTCAGATCCCAGTCTTCGAGAAGTTCGAGCAGCATCGATGGCTACATTGCCGCCACCAATCACCAGCACTTTCGAACCAATCTCCGGTTTTTCGCCTTGAGCAACCTTCTCCAGAAAATCCAGACCGGAAATAACACCTGGTAGGTCTTCGCCTTCGATCCTTAGATTATAAGGTTGAGTCAATCCGGTTGAGATAAAAACCGCATCATGATTATCGTAAAGATCCTGAAAGTCGACTTTGACACCAACTTCAGTATTAAATTTCATTTCTACACCCAGATCCTGAATCCGATCAATCTCCGCCTTTAACTCTTTGTAAGGCATCCGATATTCAGGAACACCGTACCAGATTTCTCCACCTGGATTCTCATGAGCTTCATAAATTGTTACCTGATAGCCCATATTCCGCAAATAATAGGCAGCGCTCAATCCACCAGGTCCGGCTCCAATTATAGCAATTTTTTGATCTTTTTCAGCAAATTGTTTTTCCTGTAGAATTGATCGAATTTCCGGGTCTTCAATCTGGTCAATTATATATCTTTTCAACCAACGAATAGCAATCGGCTCCCCATCAGCACCAATTGCACAGGCGTCCTCACATTTACGAGTACAAATTCGTCCGCAAGTAGCCGGCATTGGATTAGTTTTGTACAACAGCTCCACAGCTTCTTCCAGATCATCTTCGCGTATGGCTTTGATATAGCGAGGAATATCCATATGAGCCGGACAGGTGGCCACACAGATTCCACATTCTACACAACGGTCAGCCTCTTTGAGGGCTTGCTCCTTAGAATAGCCTTTAACCATTTCAATAAAAGATTTAATCCCACGCTCCGGATTCTCCATCTCCATCTCTATCCGCTCAGGATCAGTAAGGCGATAATCACCTTTTCGACGGTAGCCTTCCTCTAGTTCGTCCCAGGGCTTGTTTTCATTGCCAGCGACAAAACGAAAATTATCAGCATCTTCATCAATCCAAATGTACTCATTGGACATACTAAGAGAATTTGAAGGACAAATGTCAACACACAGAGCACACCAGCAACAACGGCCATAATCAATCTTAGGTCTTAATCCGCTATCACCATCAGTAGTTTCCTGACCCTCTACTGGCACCATGTCAATAGCTGCATTCTGGCAGATTTCCTCACAGGAACCACAGCCAATGCATTTCTCCAGATCATTCTTATGAAAGCCCCGGTAGCGCTTAGCACCCGGTCTTTCTTCAAGAGGTTTGCGGGTTGTAAAGGTTTTACTAAAGGCCCTTTTCCAGACATTGAAGGGCGATAAAATGTCTTCTATTTTCATAATTTACCTTTCAATTTCAGGAGGATAAGTATGTAATGAGACCATTAAACCGGCTATATCAGCAATATTTACATCGACGGCCAGATGTTCCAGGAGGGCAACAGCATGGGTATAACTTGGCCCGCGCACATAAACCCGGCGCGGATATTTTGTGCCATCGGAAACCATGTAGTAGCCGTATTCTCCTCGGGTGGATTCTGCTTTTACATAAGTTTCACCAGGCGGAATTTTCCAGTGGAGCACATTGGGTGGTCGATTGTAAAAGCTGCCCTTATCGGGAATTTTTGTCACGATCTGTCGAATTAAATCAATTGATTGAGCCATTTCCCGAAAACGAACTCTGGCTCGGTTGTAAGCGTCAGATTTATTGTCAGTAATAATATTAAAATCCAGCTCTTCATATTTAAGGTAAGGCTGATCTTTCCTAATGTCACGCTCAATACCAGCAGCCCGAGCATTGGGTCCAACTATTCCAAATTGATCAATCATATCCTTGGTAATTATTCCCAATCCCTGAGCACGCTTCTTGAAAACTGCATTTTTGAACATGACTTTATCTATATCATCAAGTAATTTTTCAATTTTTTGGAGCACCTTTTCCAGCCTATTTTCAAAACCTTCTGGCAAATCATCGCGAACGCCTCCGGGCAGCATATACATATGATAGACACGGCCGCCAGTTAACTCCTCAAAAAGATCCAGCATATAATCACGATGAGTGACCGCCCATTGTCCCACAGTACCATGACCAAAAGCTCCTGCCTGGCCTCCAATCCACATCAGAAAACTGGCCAAACGTGACATTTCCATTGTTAATGTCCGCAACCATTGGGCTTTTTCTGGTATTTCCAAACCAGCCAGTTCTTCGGTTGCTGCCGCAAAAAGATATTCGTTTGTGTCAGGTTCTGGTACACATATTCGGCAGACAATTGGAAAGCACTGAATATAAGTGCGTCTTTCCATCAACTTTTCAAACCCTCGGTGCAAATACCCAACATGAGTTTTGCAATCAACTATTTCATCGCCACATACAGTTAACTCAAGAGCCATATTTCCAGTTACACCAGGATGTTGCGGTCCCTGCCAGATTTTTTGATATTTGCCAGAAGCCAGATCGATGTCCTGTTTTGAAACCGGATATTTGTTTCTGTCTCCCTGGAACATTATTCATCTCCTTCAGAATATAATTTTTCACGCATATAGGTTTCCGGATCGTATGATTTACGGCCCGGCCGGGGAAAATAGGTTTCTTCAGAATATTGTTTCGTTTTAAAATCCCGGCGCATAGGTGGTTTGTCATGCCAGCCTTCCAGAATAAAACTCTCATCATTGCGCGGGCTTTTGGGAAATTTGATTCCAAACATTTCATGCAGCTCTCTTTGATAGGTTGCTGCTTGTTGCCAGAGGTGATGAATGCTTTCCATTTCAGCATTCCTACGGTCAATATAGACTTTGACACCCAAAGAATTTTTGCTTCCATAATTGTGCAGCATGTAGGTCAATTGGAACTTCTGTTCTTCTATACGATCTACAGCAGTCAGAAATGAAAGATGAGTAAAATTCTCAATATCCCGCAAATGGGTTAGAAAACTGACTAAATGTTTGTCTTCAATAACTGCAAAGGTCAATCCCTCTTTTTTATAATCTATATCGCTAATATTAAACTTTTCTTGCAACCTCAAAATTAGTTTCTGCATAAAATTACTCCACTATTCTCATAAAATATCTTCCCACCAATTACACGGAAATCACGAAAAGTTAGTATTGCTTTGATATTTGTTTTCATAGTACCATTCGTGCTTTTCGAGGGAATTTATATTTTCATTCGCGGGCTACCAGTTGTAGTCCGGCATATTCCAATCTTTGATTATCTCTTTTTGATTTTTCTTATACCAGTCCAGATTCTCAACATATTGATTATCGCCATCAGCACGACCTTCTTTGATTTTTTTCTTTAATTTGTTAAACCCGGCAATAATGGCTTCTGGCCGGGGCATGCAACCAGCAATATAGACATCGACAGGAATATAATGATCCA
>DATGCI010000041.1:0-13803 GCA_035312185.1 bacterium | reverse complement strand
TCTCTTCGCCCAAAGCTTCTCTGGCTATGCAAGCTGTCAGAGCGGAATCAATGCCCCCACTCAGACCAAGAACAGCTTTCTCAAAACCGGTTTTGCGAAAGTAGTCCCGTACTCCAAGAACCAGAGCATTAAATATTTTTTCGTTTTTTGATGAAGTAGGGGGCTGGACTGGTTCTCCAGACCCAGTCGAAATATTGATTGAAGTTGCTAGCAATTCTTCCTGAAATTCTTTACCAGAAGCGATCAGCTGGGATTGGCTATCGTAAACTAGAGAGCGACCATCAAAAATAAGGTCATCCTGAGCACCTACGATATTGCACAGAGCTATCGGTTTCTTGAATTTTTGGGTTTTATTCTGGAGCAACTTCTGCCGAACACTATCTTTATTGTAATCAAAGGGTGAAGCCGATAAATTGATAATAAGGTCGGATCCCTGTTCTACTAGAATTTTAGTTACAGGAGTTTGATCGGGAGTATTCCAGATGTCCTCGCAGATTTCAACTCCTAAGTTGATTGTTTTTCCATTAACATTGATCGTTACAGGTTGAATTTTTTCAGCTGGTGTGTAATAGCGTTTTTCATTAAAAACATCGTAATTGGGCAACAATGTTTTGGCAATCTCACTCTGAATCTGTCCATCATGTAAAATTGCCGCGCTATTGAACAATTTTCCCTCTTTCTGGCGAACAAAGCCGACAATCACATGTATGTTTTGCCCAACTTTTTGAGCAATTTCCGTGAGCACATTTTGATTTTTTTGGATAAAATTATCTCTCAGAAGAAGATCAGAGGGAGGATAACCAGTGATAGTCAATTCCGGAAAAGTTAAAATATCGATATCTTTTTGCTGAGATTGTTGAATATAATGGAGAATTTTTTTCTTGTTTCCTGAGAAATCTCCAACTGTGGGATTGATTTGAGCCAGGCCAAGTTTGATAGAATCACTCAATAGCGCACCTCAAAGCTTGAATAATTTTGCAGATCTTTAGTTTTATTTATATCAGTGTCACGAACATTGGCTGACATAGGTCCTTTTTTCAGGGCTTTGATAAATTCTTGAACATTGCCCTCATCACCTTCTGCCTCACATTTTACAGAGCCATCGGCCATATTTTTGACCCAGCCTTTGATCTGATAGAGACTGGCCTGCTTTCTGGTATAAAATCGAAAACCAACGCCCTGTACACGTCCATAGATTCGAATATTAGCGTGTATCATACAGCCTCCTTTTTTATTCACAGCTTTCAAGAGCAAAATTTACAGCTTCTTCAGGATTTGATACGGAGGTAACGCCTTCAATGTTCCAGCTACTCAAACTGCAAACCGGTTTGTCAAACTGAAAGCAGTAGGCAATTTCAGAAAGTGTACCATAGCGTCCATCTATGGCAATAGCAGCATCACAACTATTTACGATAATAGCATTGCGGGCTAGACCAATTCCGGTGGTAAGAACCACATCAACCCATTTATTGGCCCCATCTTTTCTTTTTCCTGGTAGAATACCAATTGTTAAGCCTTTGGCAAGATGGGCTCCTTTGGAAGAAGCTTCCATTATTCCAGTTCGGCCGCCATTTATCAAAATGTTGCCACTTTCGGCAATCAGACGGCCCACTTCTTCTGCCTGTTGGTAAATTTCCGGACTGGTATCTCGGCCACCAATAACTGCAATGATCTTTTTATCCCGATAATTTTCAAACATAATCAGTATCCACTCTTAAATTTTTTATAAACAGTAAATCAAATCTCTATTTATCCATCCCTTCCTTCCATCCAACCATCCATCCATTCCCCATTCTTTCATCCACCAATCCAGACCTCATTCATTCCAATTACGGCTCTATTCGATAAATAGTTCTTGGCATAGGAATAGTTTCACGAATATGTTTGATACCGCACATCCAGGAAACGAAACGTTCCAGACCAATCCCAAATCCGCTATGAGGAACAGAACCATATTTTCGCAGGTCAAGATACCATTGGTATTCATCCAGGTCCATGTCTTCTTCTTTCATGCGGCTGAGTAACATATCATGATCATCTTCCCTTTCGGAACCACCTATAATTTCACCATAGCCTTCTGGCGCGATCAGGTCGTCGCCTAATACGATGTCAGGATTATCTTTTTCACGTTTCATATAAAAGGCTTTGGTCTCTTTAGGCCATTTTTCAATAAAAACCGGCACATCGGAATTGGCGGTTAAAATTTCTTCATCCTGGGCTCCTAGGTCACCTTTTTTATCTATCTCGGAACCTTTAGACTTCAAAAATTCAACAACCTCAGCATGAGTCATCCGTTTGAAAGGAGCATTGGCTTTTTCTAGAGCGTCAATATCTCTTTCCAGTATTTCCAGTTCCTTTTTATTATCCTTTAAAACTTTGCGAATAACATAACGGATCAATTCTTCCTGGATGTCCATATTTTGTTTATGCTCTACGAAAGCAGCCTCAGCGTCCATCATCCAGAATTCAGTTAGATGCTTTCTGGTATGCGATTTTTCTGCCCGAAAAACAGGCCCAAAATCATAAACTCGATCCATACTCATAATTCCCGCTTCCAGATAAAGTTGTCCTGATTGTGAAAGATAAGCTGCTCCTTGATCAAAATAGGGAACTTTAAATAGAGTGGTTGAGCCTTCGCAGGCATTGGGTGTCAAAATCGGTGAGTCAAAGCGAATAAAATTATTTTCGTTTAAATAATCGGTAATTCCATAATATACTGTATGCCTAACTCTTTGAATAGCCCACTGTTTTTCAGAACGCAGCCAAAGATGGCGATTGCTCATCAGGAAATCAACACCATGGGATTTTAATGATATGGGATAATCTTCATCAGGAATCTGAATTGGTTTGAGATCAGTTACAGAAAGTTCATAGCCTCCCGGCGCCCGGTCATCTTTCTTAATTGTACCTTTCAATTCTAAAGATGATTCCTGTTTGAGGATATCTTTTTTATCGAAAACTTCATCAGGAACTTCGCCTTTGACCGCTGTGCCCTGAATCATTCCTGTTCCATCGCGAAGAATTATAAACCAAATTCTGCCACTGGAGCGCAAATTGTGCATCCAGCCTTTGAGTAGAACTTCTTCTCCTACATGTTGATCAACATTTTTTACTAAAACTCTGTCCATTTTAACTCCATCATTTATTTTGAATTTGTAGATTTGAATACTTAAAAATCATGATATATTACCAGATCGTTAATATTGAATTAATCACATCACTGGTTAAATTATCGAGAGCCTGATCAATAGCCGATTCTCGAGTAGCATCTGTTGCACCAGTAGGGTCATATTCGCCTTTTCCAGTGAATTGTTTTTCGATTAAATTTTCGTCTTCCTTTTTATCATACCATTCTATTTCTATAGTAATTGTTACCTGATATTCTTCGACTCGTTCTCCAGTTTGTGAAGATTCATAAACCAGCGGTTTATCCTGAATCGATGTAATTGTACCGTAAAGAATCGAATTCGCCCGCTCCCGATCAGTAACATTGAGTATATTTTCCCGAATAAAATTTATTTTGACCTGATCAGTAACTATCTCACCTAGGTTGAATTCAGCAGTATTATTCTGGAATTCGGGAATAGCGATTGAATTTATGTGAGGCGGAATAGTGCCTTTAAAACTATAGTACCAGCAACTGCTGATTAGAACCATTCCAATTGACAATATTATTAATTTTATTGAAATACTGTTTTTTTGTCTCATTCTTCCAGATCATATTTTTTAATTTTTCTGTATAATGTCCTTTCACTGATATCAAGAGCACGGGCAGTTTTTCTTTTCTGGAAATTGAATTTATCCAGTGTCTCCTTGATCAGTTCTCGTTCCACATCTTCTATAGTGACATCACCAAGTTTATTTTTGTTGATCAGCGGGGTTTCTTCTACAGACTCGAAACCACTTTCTTCGGCCTCTTCTCGACTCTGAGTTCGAATAACATCCTCTGGCGATGGCCTAAATTTGGATGGCTCGTATTTTTGCAATGCTCTTTCACCGGATGGAAGAAGATCGGGGACTTCATAACTTTTGCTCATTCCACCCAGACTTTCTTTGATCTCATTGACATCCCGCCTTAAAATAAACAATTGTCGCAAAATTAATTCCCGCTCGGCAGCTTCCTGGTTATCATATTTCATATTCATAGGCAAGTTCCGTTTTGTGGAATGATCTTCCCTTTCCATCTCCAATTTGGAAGCCACCAGACTGCTGTCGATGACTTCACCTTTGTTCAAAGTTATCATGCTCTCTACAAAATTTTTCAACTCCCGCACATTACCAGGCCAGGAATAATTTTCCATGATCTCCATAGCATTAGGAGAAAATCCTTTGAAAGCTATGGAATGGCGGTTGGCAAAATGGAGAGCGAAATGTTTGGCAAGAATTGAAATATCTTCAGGCCTTTTACGTAGGGGAGGAGCAGTAATCTTAATAGTTTTGATTCGATAATAGAGATCTTTGCGAAAGCCTTCTTCTTTTTTGATTTCACTTTCCAGGTCTTTATTGGTAGCGGCGATTATCCTGACATCCGTTGTTTTGGATTCTGATCCACCTACTGGTATAAATTCGCCTTCTTCAAGAACGCGCAGAAATTTGACCTGTACTTCTGGCGGCATTTCACCAATTTCATCAAGAAAAATACTACCGCCATTGGCAGTTTCAAAGTAACCTTTACGATCATCTACTGCTCCGGTGAAGGAGCCTTTCTTGTGTCCAAAAAGTTCACTTTCTAGAATTCCAGAAGGAATAGCACCACAGTTCACTTTTACCATTTTTTCATGTTTGCGAAGGCTATGTGTGTGGAGTGCATTAGCAATCAATTCTTTTCCTGTACCTGTCTCGCCCTGAATTAGTACTGTAATATCTGTTTCTGCAATCTGTGTAATAGTCTGAATAATCTCTTTGATTGCATCGGATTCACCAATTAATCCAAACCTTTTTTGTAATTTATTTATTTCTCCAGGATTCATTTATATTCCTATAATTAATTATTTAATCCTTTAGTATGGAAAAATTTGAGCAATTTGAAGTTCTCAAATTAATTACTTTTTCTTTTTTAGATATTCCTGATATCCAATAGTTTCTAATTCATCTGCAATATTCTCTACTTTTTCAGCCATATCTTTTTTATAATCTTTATATTCCTGGCGAAGTTCTTTATCAGAAGTTCCCAGAATCTGTATTGCCAGCAGGCCCGCATTTTTCGCTCCATTGATGGCAACAGTGGCAACTGGAACTCCTCCAGGCATCTGTACAATAGAATACAAGGAATCAAGTCCGCTCAATTTTGAAGTTTTAACTGGCACTCCAATGACTGGCAAACTAGTAACTGAAGCGACCATTCCTGGCAAATGGGCTGCACCACCTGCTCCTGCAATTATTACTTCCAATCCTTTTTCTTCTGCTTCCTGAGCATATTTGTATAATCTGTGGGGAGTTCGGTGGGCTGAAACCACAGTCAATTCATATTCTATCTGAAAATCATCCAATATTTTAGCGGCTTCTTCCATAACAGGTAAATCGGAATCACTTCCCATTATAATACCAACTACAGGTTTCATAACTTTGTCTCCCTTTTTTATATTAACTTTATTTTTTACCCTGTATTTCTAAATGTTCACTGGCTTTTAATGCCCTATCTGCTGCTTTCTGCAAATTATCATCTGTTACAGTAATATGGCCCATTTTTCGGCCCGGTCTTGCTATCTTTTTATTATAAATATGGGCTTTGACATTTTGCAATTCTAAAGCCTGATCAATTCCAGTTACAAGCGCCTCTCCAGTATCCCCTGTTCCTAATATATTTCTCATTACTGAAGGCTTGATCAGAGAAGTATCACCTAAAGGTAAACCTGTTATAGCTCGAACATGTTGTTCGAATTGCGATGTTATACAACCCTCTATAGTATAATGACCGGAATTGTGGGGCCTTGGAGCAATTTCGTTGATCATTAATTTTTCGTCTTTTGTAACAAACATCTCAATGCAAAACATCCCAATACCGCTAAATACTTCTAAAACCTGGTGACCAAGGTGCATAGCTTCCTCTGCTAGTTGAGGAGAAATATCTGCTGGAACTCTGGTCTCATATAAAATGTTATCTCTGTGTTCATTCTCACCTACTGGATATACAGCAATATTTCCTTTTGTATCCCGGCAGGCTAGTACTGATATTTCTTTTTCAAAAGGTATAAATTCTTCAACCATTAATGGTAATTTACCTGCACCCAGCTCTTTATAAGCGGCTGATACTTCTGATTCATTATTAATTACTGCATTACCTTTACCATCATAACCACCAGTACAACTTTTTAACATTAATGGATAGGAATATTTATCTGCTGCAGCTTTAATATCCTCAACAGCAGTCACTTTAATAAAGTCCGGTACAGGAATGTCCTGATCAGCCAAACGTTCTTTTTGGGTATATTTATTTTGAATTATCTCCAAACTTTTTGCAGTTGGATAAATCTTGTGACCTTCTTCCTCTAGTTCTTTTAATATTTTTACACCAATATGTTCGAATTCATAGGTTATTATATCAGCTTTTTCTGATAATTGTCTAATCGCATTTTCATCATCAAAATCAGCAACAATATGCTCATCTGCTATACTGTCAGCCGGACAGGAGGGAGTTGGGTCGAGAATTATAATATAGAAGCCCATTTTTTTGGCTTCTAAAATCATCATCTTGCCTAATTGGCCGCCACCAATAATGCCTATTTTTTGTTTAGTTTTGTCGTTATCAATCAAGATAATATCCTTTAATTTTTAGACTATTCTTTCTCCAAATGCTTAAGAGCTTTCTGACCAATATCATTGCGAATGTGAAAATCATCAAAATGAATTTTTTCAACACCCTTATATGCTTTGTTTATAACCTCTTTATAATCATCACCCAGGGCAGTTACGGCAAGTACTCGGCCGCCATCAGTTAACAATTTACCATCTATATTTTTTGTCCCGGCCTGAAAAACAATCATATCCTGATTCTGATTGACTTGCTCTATTCCAGTGATTGCTTTTCCCTTCTCATATTCAATTGGATAACCGCCCGAAGCCATAATTACACAAAGGGCTTTTTTATTTTTCCACTTTATTTCAAGCTTATTAAGTTGCCCATTCACTACGGCATCTGCAATATCGACTAGATCAGTCTCTAATAATGGAAGTACAACCTGTGCTTCAGGATCTCCAAATCTGACATTATACTCAAGAACTTTGGCTTGGCCATTTTTTATCATCAAACCGCAGTAGAGAACTCCTTTATATTCAATGCCTTCCTGTTTTAATGCCTGTACTGTTGGAATTAATATATCCTGATAAATAGTTTCCATCATTTTATCAGTGACAATTGGCGCTGGAGCATAGGCTCCCATACCGCCAGTGTTAGGGCCTTTATCATTGTCATAGGCCGGTTTATGGTCCTGAGAAGGAACCATTGGCTTGATAGTGTTACCATCTACAAAGGCTAATACCGTCGCTTCTTCGCCTTCCAAATATTCTTCTACTACAATTCTCTCACCAGCTTCGCCAAATTTATCATTAACTAGTATTAATTTGACAGCATCTAAGGCTTCCTCAACAGTATCAGCTACGATGACACCTTTACCAGCTGCCAGACCTTCGGCTTTGACTACAATTGGCGCACCAATCTTTTTTATATAGGCTATTGCCTTTTCCGGATCAGTAAAAACTTCATATTTCGCTGTTGGAATTCCATAATCTTTCATCAATTTTTTTGAGAATACTTTACTACCTTCCAAAGCAGCTGCAGACTGTGATGGTCCAAAAACTTTTAATCCTTCTTTTTCGAACTTATCTACAATACCTTCTACTAATGGTGCCTCAGGTCCAACAAAGGTCATTTCAATATTTTCTTTTTTAGCAAATTCTAGTAAAGCTTCAATATCGGTATCTGCTATATCCACATTTTCGGCAAGAATCTCTGTCCCAGCATTTCCTGGTGCACAATAAATTTTGCTAACTTTTTCTGATTGGCTCAATTTCCAGACCAGTGTATGTTCTCTGCCGCCACTTCCAACCACTAAAATTTTCATAATATTCCCTTCATTTGATTTTATCTTCCCCGGTCAATTCTTTGATTTTATCTCTTAAGCGGGCTGCTTTTTCAAATTGGAGATCCTCAGCAGCATTGACCATCTCTTTTTTCAAGAGTTGTACGGTTTCCTCTTCTTCAAAAGCATCCAGTTCACTTAAAACTGGTTCTTCTTCATCTTCTTTACCCTTTGTCAGTTTATGTATATTCACATCAGCCACTTTGGTTCCAGCTTTGATTTCATCGGCTGATTTGTAAATTGTCTGAGGCGTTATATCATGAGTTTCATTATATTCTTTCTGGCTTTCACGGCGTCTTTCAACTTCATCGATTACCCGACGCATAGAGCCGGTAATTTCATCGGCGTAAAATATGACTTTGCCATTAACATTACGGGCAGCTCGACCAGCCACCTGCATAAGAGCTGTTTCCGACCGCAGAAAGCCTTCCTTGTCAGCATCAAGAATAGCGACAAGGGAAACTTCTGGTAGATCCAGACCTTCTCTTAGTAAATTAATGCCAACCAGAACATCGAATTCTCCTAGCCTAAGATCCCGTAAAATTTCGACTCGTTCCAAAGTATCAATTTCAGAGTGCAGATAGCGGACTCTGATGCCCATATCTTCAAGATAATCGGTGAGGTCTTCAGCCATTTTTTTGGTTAAAGTGGTAATCAGGACCCTTTCTTTTCGGCTGGTTACCTTTTCAATTTCATCGATCAGATCATCAATTTGGTTCTCTGTTGGTTTTATCTCGGTTTTAGGATCTAGCAGACCAGTCGGTCTGATGATTTGTTCAGTCACAACACCATCACATTTTTTGAGCTCATAATCCGAAGGAGTAGCTGAGACAAAAATTGTTTGATTGGCCCGTTCTTCAAATTCTTCAAATTTGAGAGGACGATGATCCAGTGCTGAGGGTAGTCGAAAGCCATGCTCGACCAGAGTCTCTTTGCGGGCGCGATCACCATTATACATAGCGCGAAGTTGAGGTACAGTTACATGAGACTCATCAATCATTAGAAGATAATCGTCAGGAAAAAAATCGAACAATGTGTAAGGTGGCTCTCCCTTTTTGCGTCCGGAAAAATGGCGGGAATAATTTTCAATGCCCGAGCAATATCCCACTTCCTGGATCATTTCAAGGTCATAATTTGTTCTCTGCTCCAGTCGCTGGGCTTCTAGCTCTTTGCCCATACTGCGTAGTTCAGCCAAACGTTCATCAAGTTCATCACGAATGGTCTTCAAAGCCTTATTGGCAGCTTCGTCAGATGTGATGAAATGTTTGGCCGGGAAAATTGTAATACTCTCTAACTCATTGATTTTTCTGCCTTCAATCAAATTGTAGTGGTAAATACTTTCGATTTCATTCCCCCAAAATTCTATCCGATAAGGATGCTCTTCGTAGGCCGGGAAAATATCGACAACATCACCGCGAGCACGAAATTGCCCCTGGCTGAGACTCTGATTTGTGCGAGTATAATGGATGTCAACCAATTCTCCAAAAACAGCTCTTATTCCAACTCGCTGGCCTTCATGGAGCTGGACAGCCATATTGCTGTAATCTTTAGGAGAACCAATTCCATAAATACAGGAAACACTGGCAACTACAATTACGTCACGGCGGCTCATGAGAGCACTGGTTGCTCGCAATCTTAGTTTATCAATCTCTTCATTGATGGAAGAATCCTTTTCTATAAAGGTGTCAGTCACCGGTAGATAGGCTTCCGGCTGATAATAATCAAAAAAACTGATGAAATATTCAACTGCATTTTCCGGGAAAAAGTTTTTGAATTCAGAATAAAGTTGAGCAGCCAGGGTTTTATTGTGAGAAATTACCAGGGTTGGACTGTTTATCTGATCAATTACATTGGCCATAGTGAATGTTTTTCCACTGCCAGTCACACCCAGCAAAGTCTGCCATTCTCGCCCATTCTCCAGATTTTCAACCAGCTCCTCGATAGCCTGAGGCTGGTCTCCTGTAGGTTGATATTTGGTATGTATTTTAAAGTCTGTCATTGTGGCAGAAATTAGGTATAATAAACTAAACAATCAAATAATGGTTTTAGCAATTTTTATATTCTCGAATTGTGACTTGTAATTTATTGCTGAATACCCTTAATTATTAGATAAAGAGGTGAAATATGAAGTTTACCAGAAGAAAATTCATGGCCTGGTTGCTGACAATTCTGGGAGGCGGAACTGAATTATTAGCCAATTCAAAAAAAGGTGAGAATATTAATAAGTCAAGTCAACCATTAAACCCAAAAAAGCGTGATAATTTCCAGCCTTCCTATCTTGAATTGCATAAAAATGGTGAACTGCAGAAACGGGGGCAAGAATTATGGGAAATGATGGAAAAGTGTGATCTCTGTCCTAGGGAATGTGGTGCTAATCGCCTGAATGGAGAGGCTGGCATTTGCGGTGCCGATGCAAAACTGATGGTAGCTTCCTCCAATCCTCATTTTGGGGAGGAGGATCCTCTTGTAGGTCGGGGAGGATCAGGTACAATTTTTCTGACTCATTGTAGTTTGCGCTGTGTTTTCTGCATAAACGCTGACATTAGCCAGAAAGGATATGGAAAACAAATATCAATCGAAGATATGGCTAATATGATGCTCTGGCTTCAAAACCGCGGCTGTCATAATGTAAATGTAGTAACACCGACTCATTATCTGCCTCACATAATTTTGGCTCTTGATATTGCAGCGGAAAAGGGGCTCAATGTACCCCTTGTTTATAATTCAAGTGGATATGAACGAGTTGATATTCTGAAGTATCTTGATGGAATTGTTGATATTTATCTACCTGATTTTAAATATGCTGATAGTGAAATGGCCGATAAGTATTCCTCAGGTGCTAAAGATTATCCAGAATTAGCCAAAAAAGCTCTTGTGGAAATGCATAACCAGGTGGGAGTTGCTATTCCCAATCAAAATGGAATTATGGAGCAGGGCCTTATGATCCGTCATCTGGTAATGCCCAATAATGTTAGTGGAAGCCAGGAAGTTATCAGATGGATCGGGGATAATTTACCTTCCAATACTTACCTTAATATCATGTCGCAATATAGACCCGTCTATAAAGCCCATGAATATGATCAAATCAATCGTGGAATCACTTCCCAGGAATATAGCCAGGTTATCAAGTGGGCAAAAAAAAGCGGCCTTACCAATCTCGAAATTCAGGGCTATTGAAGCTATCTGAGAATATCAGAAAAAGTCCGCTGAAAAATGTATCCATTAAATCGAACAAATATCCAGATTAATTTGTGAGCGTGGCTTTTAGGTCGATTTCTACCCCTTTAAGTGCCTGAGAAACAGGACAACCATCTTTAGCCTGTTTTGCATATTCCAAAAACTCTTCTTCCGAAATATCATTTACATCAACTTCAGTATCCAGGGTGATCCGGGTTATTTTAAAATTTCCATCTACTTTACCCAAATTAACTTCTGCATTTGTAGCAACCTTATCAGGTATAAATCCTGCTTCGGATAGAATGTTGGAAAGGGCCATGGAAAAACAACCAGCATGGGCTGCTCCGATTAATTCTTCCGGGTTAGTTCCAGCACCATCTTCAAAGCGTGAAGTGAATGAGTAAGCCCCTTCGAAAGCGCCACTACCCAGTTGCAAATTTCCTTTTCCATCTTTTAGATTACCCTGCCATTGGGCTGTTCCTTTGCGTTTTATCATTTTATTTTTCTCCTTTATTATGATTTGTTCAACAATTTAAGACTCTCTTGAATAAATGCAGGAAGATCACCGGGATGACGGCTGGATACAATATTGTTATCTACAACAACTTCCTGATCTTTATACTTTGCACCAGCATTTTTGATATCTTGAATAATTGATTTATAACCAGTGATTGTTCTTCCTTGCAAAACATCGGCAGTGATTAATAATTGAGCAGCGTGACATATAATAAAAACCGGTTTACCACTTTCAACAAAATTTTTGACAAATTTAACAGGAGCAGAATGAGCCCGTAATTTATCCGGAGAATATCCACCGGGAATCAGAAGCGCATCAAAATCGCTGGCGCCGACTTTTTCTACTGCCTTATCAATAGTTACTTTGGTTCCTTTCTTTTTACCTGTTACAGTTTTACCTCTTTTCAGACCAATATGAAATAGCTCATGACCTTCATTTTCAAAGGCCTGAGCTGGATCAGTATATTCAACATCTTCAAATTTATCTTCTATTATTACTGCTACTTTACTCATGATCACCTCAATTTTATGAAATTCCAGACTTTTATTAATCTACATTCTTTAGATGGTAGAATTCAATTAAAGTTTCAAAATATTTGTTTTATGCGCACTTTATCGGTTGAATTAAAACATTTAGAGGCTAATCAGGCAGTTGTTTGTTATAAATTATAAAAGACTATATCCATCAAAAACATCTTATTTCAATTTTGCTTTAATTAAATTTCAGATTTAATGACTTAGTAGGCGCTATTTGTACAATCACCTAGATAAAAGTTTTGATTATAATTATGTTTTTAGCCCTGTTATAGTAAAAATATTTATAAAAATGTCTTTAATTTGTAAAATAATTAATAAAAAAGGCCTGGATTTAATTGAAATTAAAAAAATTATTCTTAAATTTTATTGGAAGTAGTCAAAAGTGAATTCAGATAATAGGTGAGAAAATGGTTCAGAAAAATAAAATATTAGTTCTATTAATAGGTTTGTTTCTGGCGGTAAACCTGCAGGCCTCACTTTCAACTGCCGATCGTGATTCCTTAATGAAACATTTAAAGATACTTAGTGATCAGGGATGGGTAGAGGAATCCAAAAATCTATGTAACAATATCATGGGTAACTCAAATTATAGCTGGCAGGAATGGCAGGAATTTTTTGAAGATTATTATGAAAAACATCCGGCCACTCAGAATCTATGGGGGTATCTAGGTTATCCCACTTACTATTGGTTTAGTGATGATCTGCATTATAATCTTCAGCGAGCCCATATAGAAATATTTCCCAATAAAATTGATTCAATTTTTACAAAATATGATGTCTATCTGGCTACTTCTTTGGGGAGCGAAGAGGATTTGCGAAAATCGCTATTTGTATATTTACGTCAGACAGCAAGGTTATTAAATGGAAGTCGAAGTCTCATAGAGAAATCTATCAAAGATAGTGTGATTAATTCAGTCGAAGAGTGGGTTACCAATTATCCAGACTTTTTCAAAAAAGATAGTGAAACTCAACCGAAGAAATTACCCTATGTTGGCGCGGTCAGATGGCAACTGCACTCAATGTTGTTGGATTATTCTGAATTGACTGACGAGCGCAAAGATTATTTACAGTCTCTTTTAGGTATTAAAGGTCAGTATCAGGAGATCTTTAATAAGCATTCTCTCTATATTGCTGATAACAATTTGATGTCTGAACAGGATTTACACTTTATTGATACTTTAATGGTCTTAATACCCGATATATTAACCTCTCATATTTACCTTTCCAATAGAGGATATTATTTTAGTGACAGCCAGGAGGAAGAGAATGTTAGTAAATATTCTGGAGGGATCAATACGTTCGCTACTATTGGAGGCTATCGGGAAAATCCCTATCCTGCTGATATAAGTTCCGACTACATTGATGGGTTCAGTGTCGTTGTAGCCCATGAAACCAACCATCGTGTTGATCCGGATTACATTTATATAAATGAGAAATTAAATTCAAGACGCAAACAGTTAGTAGAACAGGCTGGCTATGTTGACAAGCAGTATTT
>DATGCI010000040.1:0-2889 GCA_035312185.1 bacterium | reverse complement strand
ATTGCTATTTAGCATGTAACGAAGTTTGATAATTGGCAAACTCGTCCTCTTCAGCCTGAAGGGCTGAGATATCTAAGCACAGGGTAACACCCTGTGAAATATGGCAAAAGAAGAATTGGGTGCCCTGAAGGGGCAAAATAAAAAGAATATCATGGCACAATCATTATCACAGATAGCGGTCTTTGGATTATTCCCCAGGCCGTTGGCCTGGGCTAGGATATATTTGCCTTTCAGGCAATTGGTATTTTTTATAGAGAATGTATAATTTTGATTGACAGCTAAGCTTATCCAATTGACCAGGAAACGTGGCAGGAAAACTCTTCAGCCTGAAGGGCTGAGATAACTTAGCACAGGGTAACACCCTGTGAAATATGGCAAAAGAAGAATTGGGCGCCCTGAAGGGGCAAAATAAATGAAGCATTGATAACATTTTTCGAAGAATGAAATCGAATGCGATGAAATTTTTTTGTAGCATTGATTGTTATATTGGGGCTGTATCAAAATAAAAAAAGATGCTAATATCTGAATTTTACAATTGGTATTTAGAATTAATATAAATTACAATATATCAGTAAGTTGCTGATTATTAATTGGTTCTGTTTTATATAATATACTGTATATCAAATACTTAAATGTTCCACGTGAAACTCATTGGTTGATATTCAGAGAATTATTATCTTTATATTGAAATTAATCCTAAAGTCATGCCTAAATATAAAGATTACAAACAAGGCCAGGAGTCTTCACTATTCCCGATCAATATCTCCGAACTAATCAGTGAGAACCATTTGGTCAGGCAAATCGATTCTGTGATAGAGCGAATCAGCATGGAGAGTTTTAATTGCATTTTTTCCGATAAAGGAGCTTCTTCCTACCATCCGAAAATGATGCTTAAAGTTATCATTTACGGGTATTCTACCAAAAATTTTTCTTCCCGTAATATTGCTGCTATGCTACGCCAAGATGTGACCTATATGTGGCTTTCAGGGATGCAGCAACCGGATTTTAATACCATTAATCGTTTTCGTTCTGTTTACCTGAAAGAGGTATTGGAAGATGTATTCACACAAGTTCTGCTATTTCTGCATGAACATGAATATATTGATTTTGAAAACTACTTTGTAGACGGCACTAAAATTGAAGCCGATGCTGGGAAATATACTCATGTGTGGAAAAAGAATACTTATCGCTATAAAGCCTCAGCACAAGAACGGGTTAAAACATTGCTTAAGGAAATAGATAAGCTTAATACAGAAGAAGATCTCCGATTTGGTGATGCTGATTTACCTCAATTTGGAGATCACTCTCAGATTAGTTCAGATGAAGTAAGAAATGTAGCTAACCGAATCAATGAAACTCTGATAAACAAAGAACAAGATATACCCAAAAAATCAGCCCGCAGTCTTAAGAGTAAAGTCAAGAAATTAAAAGAAGAAAGCGAAAAAATTGAAAAGTATGAAAACCAACAAAATCAATTAGCCAACAGAAATTCTTACTCAAAAACAGATCCAGGCGCCACGATGATGCGGATGAAAGGCTCGGATGAGCTAAGGCCTGGTTATAACTGGCAAGTCAGTAGTGAGAATCAATTTATCACCAATTTTAGTGTAAGTCAGAATGCTGCTGATGTTGCAGATTTTCCAGATCACCTGGAAAAAATAGTTCAAAGAGGGGAACATTTTATTCCGGAAAATTATATTGGAGATGCTGGTTATGGGAGTGAAGAAAATTATGAGGCTCTTGAGGAGAAGAAAATCAATCATTACATGAAATATTCAACTTATCACACAGAGCAAAGTAAAAAGCATAAAACCAATATCTTTCACAAAGACAATATGTTCTATGATCCCGATAATGACTGTTATATCTGCCCATATAATAGGAAACTGGTTTATAGGGAAACTGTTGAACACTATACACAAAATGGGTATAAAAGACTGATGCGTAGATATGAATGTGAAAACTGCCAAGGATGTCCTTTTCAATCAGAATGTATAAAATCAAAAGGGAACCGCACCATTCATGTCAGTGTCAAATGGGAAAAGTATAAAAAGCAGGCAAAGTTAAATCTGGAATCTGAGAAAGGCTGGGAATTAAGGGAAAAAAGAGGTTGGGAGATCGAAACATTTTTTGGGGACTTAAAACATAATTTAGGCTATACAAGATGCCGGCTTAGAGGCATAGAAAAGTCTAATATTGAATTAGCCTGGTTATCTATTAGTTATAATCTGAGAAAATTGAATCAGAAAAGATTAAATCTCCAGGTAAATCAAAAAAATTAATCCAAAAGGGGGTAAAACTATGCATTAAAGTGACTAAATAGAAAAAATCGGTTCGGTTAAACTAGAAATGAACAAAAGTGATAAAAAATTGACTTTTTATCATAACTGAACCCCACGTTCATACAAGAATAACCATAACAATTTTGATACAGCCCCAGCATATAAAAGCCCAGGGCAACGCCCTGGTTTTAAAGAATTTAATAAAACTTGGCTGCGGTAAGAATAATTCGTGTTAGATTTCTGTTATGTTTTTGCTTACCCTGTTTATTTGTTCCATGTCCTCCAGTGTTAAGTTTATTTGCATCGACTTTGCATTGCTTTCTGCCTGGTTAACATTGGATGCTCCTGGTATGGCCAATATCCTGTCTTTATGATAATTGACAGTCCAGTTCAGGGCAACCTGTGCGGGGGAGACCTCGTATTTCTGACCAATCTCCTTTAGTTTGTCTATCAACGGACGGGTCTTTTGAAGTTTTTTACCCTTGAAGGAACCCATCATTTTGCGGTATCCCTTTTTGGTTTTGATGGAGTTGGGGTCTTCATGATATTTTCCCGTTAGCAAGCCTTGTGCCAATGGTGAATAGGCAATGATGGCAATGTCAAGTTC
>DATGCI010000039.1:0-6624 GCA_035312185.1 bacterium | reverse complement strand
CATTGCCCTCAAAGGAAGCCTTAACACTATGACTTTCTGGATCAATATAAGAATTTGAACGCATCTTCTTATCAGAACCAACCAGATAGGTCTCTCCGGTTTCACCCATTCCTGAGCGTTCTTGCATGATATCATTGATAGCTGTCAGACTAATTTGATAAACTAAGACTCCAATTGTATTGCCTTCCATATCTTCCATAGGAGTTGATACAAAAGATGCTGGTTCATTGGAGACTTCATACCAGGCAAAATCAATAAAAGATGTTTCCTCAAGCCCTTGTTGAAACGCCTTGCCCAGTGGTGAACTTGCCAAACGACCTGTCTTGACATTTTTTCCCAGATCATTTTCTTTAGCTGCTGTATAGACTACATCACCTTCCGGATTAATGAAGAACAAATCATAATAACCATATTTTTCAACGTAGAGTTCCAGTTTAGGTCCGTGAGCATTGTTCCACTTTTGCCATTGATCGCCATTTAAGCCACCCTGTTCATAAGCATTGCTAAAACGTTGAGCAGCAGTTTGGACAGCAGTGTTAAAGGCATAGACCTCTACATCGGCCATGCGCTCCTCGAAAAAACCTTCAATTTGGTTCTGTTTAATCTGTCGAATGCTTTCCAGCTGAGCAAAAGATTTGTCCATTAACTCACTGGAAGATCTTCGAATTGATAAAAAAGACATGATAAGAACCGGCACAATGCCGAGTATTATAAAAGCAATCAATAATTTTGTTTTTATAGTAATTTCTTTCTTCATAAACTACTCCTTGTATATATTTTCAAATAGATCGAAAATAGTTGTTCTCTTCAGAATAATCCGAATTATAAAGCAATACCAAAGGTCAGAAAAGATGTCCTTTGGTCCGGATTAATTATATAGGCAGCATTGTAACGGCCTCTGGAAACGCTTAAACCCAGGTTGACAACCGTGAAATTGTTATCCTGAGTGTAAATGTAGTCTCCAGCGCCAATAAAAACATTAGCTGCCAGATTTTTCTTTGTATAAAATTCATAATTAACTTCTACGTATTTAGAATTGTCACTGTCGTTTCCCAATACATTAATTGCTGCCAGAAAACTCAGATCAGCAAATGAATAACCTGCGCTGAGTTCGACCGTATGGGCACCGCTTTCGCTAAACTCATCAATACCATCATCGCCAGTATAACCCGGGAAAAAGTAATCAGTGACTGTTAATGAGAAGTTATTATATGAATAGGATGCATAAAGATCATTCTCATTGCCTCCTGATGCACCGGTTATTGACCAGGAACTCCAGGCACCTACTTCTAGCCCGCCTATCGAATAATTAATATAGGGCTGAACAGCGGGAGTGTTGCCAAAATCAGTACCCCGCCATACATAACGATTGTAGATGTCGGCCCCTAGATCAAAACCAGATCCCTGCAATGGAACCAAAAACATCAGAATGCAGAATAGTAAAATAGATAATGTATATTTCATATATTTATCCTTTTTATATCTATCAGGCATTTTCGGAATCACCTACTTGACTGATCATATTAAGCTCCTGATCACTTAGTACTTTTTGCAGATCAAGAAGAATCTTAACTGTACCTTTAGTTTTGGCCATACCCATTATGAATTCGGTATCAATATCAGTTCCCAAACTAGGTGTATCTTCAATTGCTTCACCATCAATGTCTTCAACTTCTGAGACAGCATCAACAATAATACCCATTTGTTCCTGGTTCTCATTGCGTTCCACAATCACAACAATAATGCAGGTTTCATTGGTTTCTTCTGTCATTCCCATTCCAAACTTCTTATTTAGATCAACCACAGGATGGATGATTCCGCGTAAATTAATGACACCGCGTAGATAATCAGGAGTCCGGGGTACAGGTGTTATATCCTGCATACCGATTATTTCAATAACTTTATGTATTTCAAGGCCGTATTCTTCTTTGCCTAACTTAAAGGTCAAGTATTTACCGGCCTGAGCTTTTTTGTGTCCTTCATTTTCTTCTGACTGTACCATTATGATCTCCTTTACTTATTAATTCAATATTATTGCGAAATTTTGCATTTACTCTGACTGCATTTTCGCAATATGGAATACATCAAAAAGGGTAACTTGTTATAATTTTCCCAATTCAATATTCGGCTAGTAATTCCCTCATTTTGAAAAGGATTGAAATAGGAGTCAGTATCCTGATAAGTTAATACAATCACGCCAGTTGAATTTGAATTAGACTTAATAATATCGATGATCTGCTTTTCTTTTCTGCCTGATAGTCCTGTATCGACAATGATTAAAGCAGGTTTAAGAACTTTTAAAAAGCAGAAATCACCGTATTCAAGATCACCATTATGAAGAGAAAACTGCGGGTAAAAATCACCAAGCCAGCTGACAAGTTTATCAGATAGAGGACGGTGATCAGTAATTACCACAATATCTTTATGATTCCGGTTGGAATCTTTTTCATTGATCATAATTGTCTTCTTTCTTTATGATTAAGTACATTAACAAGTTACAAAATCCTTTTGAATAATTATGTAGGACAACCTTGATAATTTATGTAGGAATTCAGCTACAACCCGTGTAGGAAAATTCTTACATAGCAAATTGTGTAAACAACTATAGTACTGATAAATAGATAATTAAACAGTTTGTAATTAGTGTGGTTGGAAATTTTAATTTGTAAGCTAGACTTTTTCAAAGATTTGCACATTATTTTGAATCCTCCTAAAAATTGATTTGACTTCAGAAGGTAATTTTTGGGTCTGTTCCATGGCGAGAATGCCATTATGATCTAGTACTCGATAAAACATACGAATTACATTAACACGATCCTCGTACTTGAGATGCAGGAGAACATTCTTGCATAAAATCAGGCTATATTGATCATTAACAGGCTTAAGAGTGAGAAGGTCGTGACGGTGGTATTTGACCCGCTTTCTAATTTTAAAATCAATTTGATATTCTTCAGAGGAATTATATTTTGTGAAATATTTTTTGAAAATTTCACGGGGAATCCGTTTCAACTGTTTATAAGGATAGACTCCGTCTGTAATAATTTTATTAAACTGGTTGCTGCGGTCAATATCTGTGGCATCAATATGTACATTCTTAAAGGCAAATCCGCCCAACTGCTCAGCTAATAAAATGGCCAGAGAAAAAGGTTCTGGGCCCATTGCACATCCAGCATCCCAGATTCTTATATTGCTTTTTCCCATAACTTTGGGAATCAAATTATCTACTGCTACGTCTAATGTCTGTTGATCTCGAAAAAAATATGTGAAAGCGATAACTATTTCCTGTTCATTTTGAAGTTAATATTTACAATTAATTGGTCTCTAAGATGCTGATAAATGACCGAAGCGACCCTCTAACATTTTATTTCGCCATTCAATTAAAAACTATGAATAATGCAAATTTCTAATATTAAGATAGAAGCCAGTCAAGGCCGACTTGCAATCCTGGATGTTTTGCAAGCCCTTTAATTTAAAAACTTTGTGCGTCTCATCTTTTCCCTCCTAACATTTCTCAACTAATTTGAAAGAGCTCCTCTAACTATTGAGTTCTCTATCATGGGCTGTATATTTAAAAAGACTTATACTGATCAGATAGATTGGATATTTCAGATGAAAGTGCAGCAGCAAAGGATAAATATTGTTTACCATCAATTTCCCAGCTGCTGGAATTATTGGGATCTAAAGTAATATCCGATATTTCGGCAATAGCATTCCAGGCGGAAATATATTCCTGGTTGAGAAAATGAGCCTGGGCCTTGATAATGCTGACATCTTTCCAGTCAATATCTGTTTTGTATTCAAATACATAGGAAGAATTCTTGACCAATAATGTATCGGCATTTCGAATGGCTTGATCATATTCCTTGCGAATTAGGCGTAATGCCGATAAAGCACAACGGGAATCGCCTTCCCAATCAGTACTGCTTTTACCATTTTCCAGAAGAGTTACAATTTCATCTGTGGCTGAAGTGTCTTTCATAAGGAGAGCCCAGCCTTTTCCTACCTTGGCTTCTACACTAGAAGGTTGGCTGGCTAGAACCTCATCAAAAATCAGAACTGCAAGACTGTATTCTCCATCGGAAAAATGGGTCCAGCCTTCCTTAATATTTTGCGAATCACCAGGTCCTGTACCATTATCACAATTATCACAGGAAACAGCGGCAATTGTAATGGCAATGATCATTAATATTTTTAAATATCTCATTTGAAAAATGTGACCTTTTTAACTTTTAATTGTTTTCTATTTCTGCGTAAGACTATGAAATAAATTCCGCTCGATAATTTTTCTCCCTTGGCATTGCTACCCCGCCAGATGAAACTGTGAAATCCAGGCTGGAAAATTTTTCTCTCAGCCAAAACCCGTTGTCCTAGCAGATTATAAACCTGCATCTTGACCTCACCTTTTTTTCTGACCATAAATTTAATATTAACGCTGGCATTAAAGGGATTGGGATAGGCCAGGAAACCATTTCGAGGGACCTTCTGCTTTTCGGCCGGAGTTTCCGATTCTTTGAATACAAAACTGGCATCACTTTCCATGAAGGCCATGAATTCTCCCTCGGTAGTTAGATATGTTTCTACAGGTTCCAATCTTCCTTCCACAATTTTGTAGAATGAATAGAAGCGATTTAATGGCTGATCAGGCGTGTAATATACCAGCGGAGTTATATCATTATTTTTAATGCTGGTTTTGAAATGGAATGTTTTATCTTCAGCCTTTTTGGATAATTGTGCTGAAGCTGTTCGGTTTTTTATGTGTCTGGTCAGCATGAAAAATTGTTTCTTACTATAATTAAATTGGGGATACTCTATTGAGATGTTGTGATCTGATAATTCAATTCTTCCGCCGGTTACTTTTGGTATTTCAGCACCAATCAAGAGCGTATCAACAGCTTCATTATAATAACGGTCTTCAATATGAGATATCAACTTATACTGAGCACTTTCTTGAAATTTATATTCAGCCTGCCAGATCTTGTGATCATCAGAATCGTCAATCTGCTCAAAATCAAGATTTGTATACTGATTGTCTTTATAAAAACTGGTTGAAAATTCTCGAATGCTGGAATAATCAGAAGTGATCACAAAATTAATTCGATGGGCGGCAATTGGATTCTGAAAATATTCCAGAGTAACTTCCGGAGGAATTCGGTCCGAAATATTCAAGTTAGTTGATGCAGTGGCCTTATTACTGTCTGGATCTGCCGCAATTAGCTGGAGTTTAGCATCACCATAAAAACCATTCCGAATACTGATTGTGATTTTTCCTTGATCATCCATATTAATATCCACACCTTTATCTTCCTGACTCTGATCATAATATAGCTGATAGGAAAAATCGAGATCTTCATCAGAATTGTCCCGATCATCACAATAATTATAAAGATTTAAACTATAAGTCTCATCATTACTCATATTAATAGGATTGGGTAGATGGGTCCATTGGGGAGGAATTGTTTCGCGAATTACAACAGTGATTGTATCCGAGCTGGAAATATTTTCCTGCTCATCTTCAGCCGTAAAATAGATCCAGCCTTCCTGTGCTGCTCCAGTGGTATCTAGACTAATTGTTGGTTTTGTAGTCAGTGAATCAATTTCAACACTGGCCATTTCAGAAGAAAAATGGCTTGTATATTTTAATTGACGGGATGGCGTCAGGTCGTCGGTGCATTTATCACTCAATGGAAAATCCAGTTGCCGGGTCCATTCTGAATAACTCATATAAATATATTTGACATCATTAGAAAGATTCCAGGTCGGAGAGCTGTCTTTCTGAATCATTATATTTGCGTCTTTGCTGCTGGTGTAGCCATCTTCATCAGTTGCCGTAAAATTGATAGTCGTATTTCCAGTCAAAGCCTTTGTTTTCAGACCTACTTCCCGGGTACTATCATTAATAATGACTTCCAGAAAACTATTATCATAACCACTCACTGACCAGTCCAGAGCAGAATCCGGTGAAATGGCATCAAAAACATAGTCATCCAGGTCAATATAATGGGTGCTATCTTTCCAGAATACAGTTTTATTGGGAAGATCAAAAATGATCGGACTGGGGTCTTCCGGTGCAATTACTACTACTACATCGGCTGTATCAGTTCCCCCTTTTGAATTTGTTGCCACAATTTTCACAGTATCCTGACCAACATCTGATCCGGACGTCACTTCCAGCATTGTATCTTTGATAGCAGCATCCTCGAGCAGGTCAAACTCATCGCTATTTTCAATAGTCCAATCAATTTCAGGAGAATGGTCGTAGATATCAAAAACAATTGTTGATAGATCCAAAATCTCCATCGTTGTATCAGGAAATATATAGGCTGGTGGAATTGGAAATATTTTCGGTGAAATTTTGACGATCATTAGTTCAGTTTGAGCAGTAGTAAAATTGCTGTCATCATCTTCGGCCTGAAGCTCCAGAATGCCATCCAGAGTGTGATCGCCGAATTCATCAGGCACATCAATGAATAATTCCTGATCAGCCTGGTTGTAACTCACATCAACAGAATCGTCAACAAGTCCGGATTGGCTTCTGGTTACAGTTGATTGAATTGCTATATTTTCAAGAGGCGTATCCAGATCAATCAAGTATTGGGACAGATCAACTTTCTTGACACTGTCGCA
>DATGCI010000038.1:0-9748 GCA_035312185.1 bacterium | reverse complement strand
CGCTCTCTGGTAGGTGAATTGGAATGGATTCACAGTCATTTATTGTGGCTGAGTCTGGACGGCCATTTTATTGGCTATGATACAGTCTGGATGTGGGCCTGGAAATATCGTGAAGCTGTTCTAGAAATGATGGAGATAATTTCAGGTAATCGTAACCATTATGGCATGATGCGGGTTGGTGGAGTTGGCCAGGATATCAAACCGGGTGATATTCCGGAATTGCTTGATAGGCTGGATATGATCGACAAGAAAATGGAGATGATCGCCAAAGTTGCCAATGATGATCCTGTTCTCAAAGCCCGCTTAAAAGGCGTTGGCGTTCTCAGCCACCAGGAAGCTATTGATTATTGTGCTGTTGGTCCCACTTCTCGAGCTTCGGGCGTGCCCTGGGATGTGCGCCGCGATGATCCTCATGACGCTTATGGAATGCTCGATTTTGACGTCATCACCAGACCCAATGGTGATGTTTACGACAAACTGGTTGTTCGTGTTCTTGAGATCATCGAATCCAGTAAAATTTGTCGCCAGTGCCTGGATCAATTAGCCCAGGTACAGGGCCCGATTCTCAACGATGTCAAAGAAATCTCGCCAGGTGAAGGCATTGGTCGTTATGAAGCTCCCCGGGGCGAGGTTTTTCATTACATTCGCTCTGATGGCTCCAACCGACCGGTCCGTCACAAAGTTAGAGCTCCCAGCTATGTTAACATTCCCACTTATGAAGCCTCCTGCAAAGGTATCTCAGTTTCCGACGCACTCATTACTCTGGCTTCTGTAGATCCCTGCTACTGCTGTACAGAGCGCTCTCTGAAAGTCCACTCAGATCAGGATGAAAAACCCGATCTGCTGGCTTTGTCAAAACAAAAGACCGAACGAATCCGGAGGGAATACAATGCAAACTAATCTGATCGCCTTATTAGTAATCGTACCGGTGGGCATAGGAATTATCAATCTGGTCCTGCCCCGGCTTTTGAAAAAAATATTAAATCTAATAACCATGATCTATCTGGTCTATGCCGCCTTCAATCTCATGGCTCTGCATTCCGCCGGCCAAGATCTGGAATATTATTTCAATAATACTCTATTATTTCAGGTTGACAGCCTGGCTCTTTTCACCCTTATTTTTCTTCAGGTAATGGGACTGATCATAATGGTCTTCTCTCTGAAAGGGGTGCGGGATGAGATTGCTGATTATTTTCTGCTGCTCTATCCTATCACAGTAGGAATCAGTAATGCCACAGTGGCCAGTGTCCATTCTATCGCTTTTATGATCTTCTGGGGAATTTCCGGAATTTTGCTCTATCTTTTTGCCCTTCTTGGCGATGAAGAAAGTACACCGGATACAGCCCGCAAAACTTTTTTGTTAATTGGTGGATGTGATGCCCTGCTAATTCTGGGATTGATTCTGCTGCGTACACTTGAACCTTCTGCTGGCTGGCAACTCTGGAATATTAATATGACTGTGCAGGGAACCTTACCCTATATTGCCTTTTTTAGTTTGGTGATTGCTGCCTTTACCAAAGCAGGTGTTTTCCCATTTCATAGCTGGATGCCTGATTTTAGCCGTGATACCAATGTAGAAAGCGCAGCTCTATTGCCTGCTTCTCTTGATAAACTGCTCGGGATTTATCTCCTGGCCCGCCTGGTTATGTCAGTATTTGAACTCAGTTTTGGTTTTCACCTTTTCTTGATCACTGTAGGCGCTCTCTCCATTATTGCTGCTGTTATGATGGCTCTTATTCAGCATAATGGTCGTAAGCTGCTCGGTTATCATGCTGTTAGTCAGGTCGGCTATATGGTACTTGGTGTTGGTAGTGGCAGTTTACTGGCTATTGCCGGTGGTCTTTTTCACCTGATCAATAATGTTATCTACAAAACTGGACTTTTCTTTGCCCTTGGCTCTGTAGAAAAGCAGACTGGTACCAGTGACCTGGGCAAAATGGGAGGTCTGGGTCGCAAAATGCCTCTCACTTTGGGAGTTGGTCTGGTAAGTGCGCTGGCAATTTCGGGAATTCCACCTCTGAATGGATTCTTTTCCAAATGGATGGTTTATCAGGGACTTCTGCAAAAAGCTTCTCAGGTGGCAGCCGGTTATCAGATCTGGTTATTGATCTGTCTGATTCTGGCAGCTTTTGGAAGTGCTCTCACATTGGCCAGCTTTTTGAAGTTCATCCATACAATTTTTCTTGGTAGAGGTCAGGAGAAACACGAAGATGTGCAAGAAGCACCAGCAAATCAACTAGTTGCTGGAGGAATCCTGGCAGTTGCCAGTATTATTTTGGGCCTATTTGGTGGTTATCTGATTCTTGATAAACTAATCTATCCAGTTACTTCCGAATTTTATTCTGCTGCTCCCCAGTTCTCCGGATTATATCAGCCGAAAATTCTACTTCTGCTCTTTGCTATTATCTTCCTGATCGGCTATCTGGTCTTTCTAATGATCAAAAAAGTGCGCTATGACGAGATCTATCTGGGCGGAATGGAGGCTTTAGAAAAATTTAGAATTGCTGGTACAGAATTCTACAAAGAAGTCAAAGATATGGAACCTTTGAAAACTTTCTATGACTGGGCTGAGAAAAAAGTTTTTGATATCTACGATGTGGGCAAAGCTATAGCCCTCTTTTTTGGAAAATTGTTCAGCCGCCTGCACTCCGGGCAATTGCATTTTTACAGTCTCTGGATTATTATCGGAGTTTTGGTATTTCTTTGGATATTAAAGTAATAAAATAAGAGGAAGTATGCTGAAGCATACTCTACATAATAATCGATATACATATTCCACCACAATGAATTGTGGTGCTGCTCTCAAAAAACCCCCCGGTGTTTTTTCAAAAGATAGGAATACATATAATTTGAGATCAACACCATGCTTCAGCATGGTGAATTCAGAAGCAGTCAAAAAAAATATCAGTCTGCTTCAGCAGACTTCATTCAGCAAACCAATATTAACTCAAAACATAAAGTCAAAAACTAGCGTCTTTGAAATAAGGAGTAATACATGCCAATAGAAACCTGGTTGATCTTTACACTGATAATTATGATCATCGGTTCCATTGTGGCAATCGAACTCAAGGATCTATTATCGGCAATTATTGCTATTGGAGTTGTGGGGCTGGGAACATCGATCTGTTTTTTGTTTCTCCAGGCTCCTGATCTGGCTATTGTCCAATTTTTGTTTGAAATTTTTGCCATTATAATTCTGGTTCGAGCCTTTATCAAAACTGAATATCACCACGTGGAAAGAAATGCCGGACAGTTGGTCAAAGGTCTAATAACCGTGGTCGTACTGGGCGGAATATTGTATTTAAGCCTGGATATGTTTCAGGCTTTGCCGGAATTTGGCAAACCTGCTATGGAAACAGCCAGCTACTACGTTGATAATGCTAATGCTGCTACTGAAACCAATTCCGCCAATATTGTCACATCAATAATTCTGGATTATCGAGCCTATGATACTCTGGGCGAGATCACTGTTTTGTTTACCGCTATTCTAGGCGCTTTGACAATTATCAGGATCAAATCCGGACCTGGAAAGGAGGACACCGATGAAGGATAAAGGTAAAGGTATGACACTGATTGTCAAAACTATTACTCGCTACACAGTCTGGTTGATCGCTCTATATGGCATCTATATAATTTTGCATGGACATCTCACGCCTGGAGGAGGGTTTGCGGGCGGAGTGATCATTGCTCTGGCACTGCTCAATATTATGCTGGCTTATGGCCGGGAATTCACTCGCAAGTGGCTCCGGATTAATCTACTTCATGAACTGGAAGCCACCAGCGCGATCATTTTTCTAATAATTGGCATTCTGGGAGTGGCAATTTCCGGTAGTTTTCTGGCTAATTTTCTCCATCATGGCAAACTTTTCAATCTGGTAAGCGCCGGGACAATTCCCATTCTCAATATAGTGATCGGGATCAAAGTTTGTGTTGGACTTTTTGTTGTTGTTTGGAGCCTGGCTCTGTTCCATATACCAAAAAAAGGAGGAACAGAATGATTATTTACGTGCTTTGTTTTATCTTGTTGCTGGTTGGTTTGTACGGAGTTTTGACAAAACGGGATCTAATCAAGATCATCCTTTCTTTGAGCATTATGGAATATTCTGCCAACCTGTTTTTGATCCTGTTTGCCTATCGACAGGATGGTGTATTTGCAATTTTATCAAAGGGGGAACAGGCCGCTGGAATGGTTGATCCTCTCCCTCAGGCACTGGTATTGACATCGATTGTGATTGAGCTCGGTATTACGGCTATGCTGGTAGCCCTGGCTGTTCGTCTTTACCAGAAATACAATACCTTTGATATAACCAAAATTAGGAGATTATCAGGATGATACTTCCATATTTTGTAGTCATTCCCCTGCTGGCCGCCTTTTTAATTAGTTTAATTTCCGGAAAAAAGGATAATTGGGCCATAATACTGGCGATAATATCAATACTTTCTCTGCTCATTATTTCCATTGTTGGATTTATCCACGCTCTGGATAATAATGTTTTGTACGAGTTAAGTGACTGGGATATTCCTTATACAATTTGTCTGGTCATGGATTCTTTTACAGCTTTTATGCTGGTGATCATTCATCTGATTGCTTTGACCTCGCTGATATTTTCCATTTCTTATATTCGGCATCTCTCCCGTTCCTGGAAGTATTATAGCCTTTTTCTGCTCTTAATTGCCGGTATGAACGGGGTTGTGCTAACAGGTGATATATTTAATTTATTTGTTTTCATGGAAATCGCTTTATTTTCTGCCTATGCCCTGGTGGCTTATGGCAATCGTAGTGAGGAGTTTGAAGCTTCCTTCAAATATGCGGTAATGGGCTCAATCTCCTCGACACTGATTTTGATTGGCGTGGGTATAACTTATAGTGCATTTTCCACATTGACGCTAGGCAAGATTGCTGAGATGGTTCCGGAAACCAGTCCAGCAGTTGTCAACTGGCTTCGAGCGATTTTTGTAGTTGGTTTTGGATTAAAAGCCGCTATTATTCCTTTTCACGCCTGGCTGCCTGATGCCCATTCATCGGCTCCAGCACCTATTTCCTCAATGCTGTCCGGTGTTTTGATCAAGGCTTTGGGAGTTTATGTAATTATTCGATTGTTCTTTTCCGTTTTTGGAATGCCCGCTACTTTTAGCATTCTATTCAAGGTTCTGGGCAGTCTCTCGATTCTGGTAGCCTCTTTTCTGGCCATTAATCAATGGGATATAAAGCGTCTTCTGGCTTACAGTAGTATCAGTCAGATCGGATTTATAGTCCTGGCTCTGGGGATTCATACTCCTCTGGCCGTGATGGGCGCTGTTTTCCATATATTGAATCACGCTATTTTCAAAGGACTCTTGTTTTACAATTCTGGTTCAGTGGAAATGTATCTTGGCACCCGGGATCTGCGAAAAATGGGACGCCTGTCAAAATTAATGCCGGTCACATCAGCAACGGCGATGATCGGTACTCTATCAGTCTCCGGTATGCCGATCTTCAATGGCTTTTTCAGCAAGTTACTGATCATTCTGGCTGCTATTCAGGCGGGAGCAACTTACAGTGCAATAATTGCCGTGCTTGGCAGTGTCTTGACTCTGGCCTATTTTCTTAAGTTTCAGCGGTATGGCTTTCTGGGAAATGATGAACCCAGCCCCGAAGGTCCCAAAGTTAGTCTCGGTATGAAAACAGCCATGATCACTCTGGCAGTTTTATGTGTGCTGACCAGTATTTTGATCATACCGGGTATCAGGGAAAATGTTCTTACACCGGTGGTTGATGATATTATCAACAAAGCCGGTTATATCAGCTTAGTCCTGGGAGGATAATAATGAACAAAGAAAATAAAAGCAGATTGATCGTATTTTTTCTGTCACTCTTCGTCTATCTTGGTTTAACCAGTTTCACTGATATTCAGGAGATAATTGCTGGAGTTGTGGTAGCTCTGATTGTGAGCCTGCTGGCTGGAAAGTTTTTGCTCGTCACAGAGGGGAGGGGCAATTTTTTCAAGCGCTTTTTCTACGGAGTGTTCTATTTTTTCAAGTTTCTCTGGGAGATGGCCAAAGCCAATCTACATGTAGCCTATCTTGTCCTGCATCCTGACGTTCCTATCAAGCCGGGAATTGTCAAGATCACGACCCGGCTTTCAGAGAAAGTGGCTCTTACTGTTCTGGCAAATTCCATAACTTTGACGCCGGGAACATTAACGGTTGACATCAATCCTGATGAGCAGGAATTATATATTCACTGGATTGATGTGATCTCTCCGGAAAAGAAGGCTTGTTCAGAGGAAATAGCCGGTAGATTTGAAAAATTACTAATGGAGGTCTTCGAATGAAATGGGTTAGATGGCTTATAGGTTTAGTAGTAATTGTGGCCTTTTTGATCTGGGATTTGTTCTTCCTGGAACTGGCATTAGAGGTCAAACTTATCAATATTATTTTGTTTTGTGCGCTTTTTGTTCTTTTTCGAGTAATTGTTGGACCCAGTCCGGCTGATAGAATCGTTGCTGTCGATATTCTGGGAATTTTAATTGTTGGTATGTTGGCTCTGCTTAGTTCCTATTATGAAAAATCCTATTTACTGGATGTAGGTTTGATCTGGGCCTTGATGAGTTTTATCGCTTCACTGGCCTTTGCCAAAATTCTGGAAGGGAGGTTCCTCGATGATTGATGTAATTGGCAAGATCTTCATAATCTTTGGAATAGCTTTTGATTTTTTTGGTGTACTCGGGCTGGTGCGATTGCCCGATGTTTATAACCGCCTTCAGGCGGCAACCAAATGTGTGACTTTTGGCTCAGCAGGGATTCTCTTTGGAGTCTTTTTGATGCATGGCTTTACCAATCTGGGTTTTAAAGCTCTTCTGGGAATTGTTTTCATATTTCTTACTTCACCGGTTGCGGCCCATGCAATTTCTCGGGCTGCCCACCGAAGCAATATTCCCCTGACTGATAAGACTATCGTTGATCATTATCAAGATGATAAAGAATTAAAGGAAGAATGAGATGTTTCTGCCAAAATTAAGAGAAATCAAAGAAGCACTATATTCATTTTTTACAAAACCCTATACGACCAAATTTCCGGCCGCTGTATATCAACCTGATGAAACCTACCGGGGTTTTCCAAAATATTTTGAGGAGGACTGCATTGGTTGCGGGGCCTGTGCTGAAGTATGTCCCGCTCATGCTATTAGTATTGATGATGATCCAGAAACCGGGAAACGCACTCTGACTGTTGACTATTTTTATTGCTTTAATTGTGGTCAATGCGAAGAAAAATGCACAACTGAAAAGGGAATTCGGTTGCAGTATGACCGCTATTCCTATTCTGCTCCGGCCCGCAATGATCGTGTCCATCTGGAAAAAGTAGAAAAGGAATTGGTTTTTTGCGAAAATTGCGGCGCAGTTATTGCTCCTCGCCATCACCTCAATTTTGTGCGGGAACAGCTGGGCCCCAAAGCATATGCTCATCCTAATCTATTAATTGAAAATCAGCGCCGGTTTACAGAAGTTCCATCCTCTGACTTCAAAGACGAAGTCAGGCGCGAGGACTACATCAAGGAAGTCTGTCCAAAATGTAGACATAGAGTAGTTGTTGAAGATGAATTTTGATGAATTTTATGCCTATTTATCCTCATATCCTTTTAACGAGATCGTGATCCTGGGATTGGGAAATCCCAATCGAAGTGATGACGGGGCCGGTCTCTATTTGTTCAAAAAATTAAAGCATAAACACGAATTCAATCCTATAAATTTTATAGAAGCCGGACGAACTCCGGAAAATTATCTTCAAAAAATTCTATCATATTCGCCCCGGCTGGTCATATTTGTTGATGTAATTCGCAATGCTCGTTACGATTCTATTCAGCTGCTTGAATCAATTTCTTTAGATGACAATGGTTTTACAACTCATAGCTATTCAATCAGTCTGGTCGAGGATTATTTAAGAAGTGCTAAAGACCTGGAAGTAAAATATCTGGCAGTACCCGTTAATGCCACACCGGTAGGGAAGACAATTTCACCGGAAATTAAAACCAGAATCTCCCAATTTTTAACAAATTAAAAGTGAATATATGGCCAATGGTGAACAAATAATATTTCCCTTTTATACGTTGGGCAGCTTTCGTGAGCGTATTAAATGGCTGATCAATCTGCGCTGGCTGGCAGTGTTTGCCATTCTGGCTATTGTTCCGCTCAATAATGTGATTTTTCAGGCCGACCTGGGCTATGATAAAACCTACATTATCACTTCATTTTTGATGATTCTCAATATTGTTTATTTCTACATTTATAAATATTTCTATTTCGAACATTTCCACCAGGAAGTTGTCTTTATGGAAACTCAGCTGCTGATTGATCTCTTCATTATCTCATTTTTTATTCACTTTATCGGCGGTATAAATAATCCTTTCTATTTCATCTATCTGGTGCCAATGATCATTTCCGGAATTCTTCTCAAATCCCCTCTACCTTATATTAATGCTCTTTTTGCCTGCTTTTTATTAACTGTCTGGAGTTTTTTAGAATATTATCAGGTAGTTCGTATTTATCTAATCACATCTAAAGAATATCATATCTCGATTCTATGGACTTCCCTGATCTCCTTCTATTTTCTATCTTTTACTTTGACCTATATAATCAGTGATTTTATCTCCAAGTATAGGAATTTGAAGAAACTGATCGATAAAAAGTCGGAATTGCTGGAAAAAACTATTGATGAGCGTAATCGAATGTTCCGTTTTACTGCTCATGAAATAAAATCGCCAATGAATACGATTCGAACTATGCTGGGCGTGGTTAAAATGCTCTACAATAATGATCGGAATAATGAAGAAAAAATTCTGGAAATGATTGATAGAGCGGAGAATCGTTCAGATCAGGTCCTCTGTATGGTCAAAGATATGATCGAAATTGCTCATTATAAAGCCGGTCAGGAGGATGAAAAGTTTACAACCAAACGACTCTCTGATTGGGTAGAGGAACAGATCGAATCCTATTACCACCATGCCAAACGTAAAAATATCCAGATTGATTATATTAGCTACAAAGGCAAAGATGAATTATATTTTGATTTTGATAGTCTGGAAAAAGTTTTTACAAATTTGCTAAGTAATGCTATTCGCTACAGTCACGAAAATGGCAAAGTGCAAATTCGCCTATCTATTGATGAGAATAATTTTTATTTTTCTGTAAAAGACGACGGCATTGGGATCAAGAAGGAGGATCAGGATAAGATTTTTGAGGAATTCTACCGATCATCGGAAGCCAAAAGGAAAGAACAGATTGGGACGGGTTTAGGCTTACCTCTTGTTAAGCAGATTATCAATAAGTTCAAAGGCACAGTTGAAGTAGAAAGTGAACCAGGGGAGGGTAGTGAGTTTAAAGTTATCATCCCTATTCATCAACCTCCTCCCAAAGAAGCACAAAATACATCAGAATAAATAGACAATTTTTGTACAGCCCTTTCAGGGCTGGTGAGAGATGGAGAGTTGGCATGCTCCAAAGACCCCATACTGAAGTATGGGGCTAATCTCAAAAATAATCCCAAAATATTCACCCTAAAAAATAATTTTTCCCTTAATCAAATAAAATTCGCGTCAATTCGCGGAATTCGCGGACAGATTTTTCCCGTTTCCGGTTTCCGGCCTGCCCCGAAGTCTCTTTTTCGGGGCCTGCCTTCGCCTGTTCTCGGCGTATTTTTGACGGGATAGGCTTTTACGGGGATTCCGCTTTCTCCAAACTTACAATGTTTTTTTATTGTATATTTTTAAAG
>DATGCI010000037.1:0-3395 GCA_035312185.1 bacterium | reverse complement strand
CAATCAGCTTGACAAATTATTTACTACCAGCGATAAGTTAACAGGCAAAGAACAGGCCGATATCACGGGTCTAATTGGCCAGTATGCCCATGGTAATGAACCCAGTCATCATATGGCTTATTTGTACTCCTATGCCGATAAAGAGTGGCAAACCCAATCTGTATTAAGAAAAATAATGACTGAATTTTATACAAATCAGGTCGATGGATTGGCTGGAAATGAAGATTGTGGGCAAATGTCAGCCTGGTATATTTTTAGTTCAATGGGCTTCTATCCTGTTACTCCTGGAAGTGATTATTATGTAATTGGTGCTCCAATGTTCAAAAAGGTTCGTATTCCTCTCTATAATGGTAATACGGTCTTAATCAGTGCTGAAAATCTTAGTAATAAAAATAAATACATTGAGGAATTATATATAAATAACGAGCCCTGGAAAAAATCCTATATCAACCATAAAACACTTATGGAGGGCTGTGAAATCAGGTTTATTATGACTGATCAGCCTAATAAAGCCTGGTTCGAAAAAGATGAATTATTGGCCAAATCTAATATAGCAGAAGGCATCACACCAGTTCCATATTTTCAGTATGATGGGATCAATTTTCAGGATACAAATCGAATTAAATTGGAATGTATTGATAAGGATGCTGATATTTACTATACAACAAACGGACAAAATCCCACAAAAGATGCACAATTATACCAAAAGCCTTTTATAATTGATAAAAGTTGTCAAGTCGTTGCCCGGGCTTTTGCTCCTGGTAAATCACCAAGTAAAACTGCCAAAGCAGAGTTTGTCAAAACACCCTATGCCTGGGATATTAAATTAAATACAGATTATTCAGCAAAATATGCTGCTGGTGGACGCGATGCTCTGATCAATACTGTCCTAGGATCGTCAAATTACTGGACAGGGGAGTGGCAGGGCTATGAGAAAGTTGATCTTGATGCTGTAATCGATCTAAAAGAGGTCAGAGAACTGGAAAAGGTCTCGATTAGATTTTTACAGAGCATCGGTTCCTGGATCTTCATGCCTGAAAAAGTTGAATTTTTATTTTCTGCTAATGGCAAAGATTATAAAAAAGCTGAAGTGATCGATAATCAAATTCCCGCAAGAAAAGCAGGTACAATTATCGAGAAATTTTCTACTGACCTAAAGGGCCAAAAAGCCCGTTACATTCGAGTCAGAGCTAAAAATAGAGGACTTTGTCCATCCTGGCATAAAGGTGCTGGACGACCAGCCTGGATTTTTGCTGATGAGATTTTAATTTCTATAAATGATTAGGAGAAAGCAATGTCTGCTTTAAATGAAATTATTATAAAAAATATTATTTTACTTCCTTTATTAATATTGGCTTTGATAGGAATCAAGAATTGTAATTCAGAACAAAAGGAAAGTAAAAAAATCAATATTATACCAAAACCAAAAACTTTAAAAATTGGTAAAGGTGATTTTTTAATTAATTCCAGGACACCAATCTACATCCCAAAAAGAGCTGATAGTTTAAGTAAATTGGCAGAATATTTACAGCAAATATTCAAAGAAAGCAGCCAGTATGAATTACCTTTCAAAAATTTCTCTAATGGTGACTATGATAAAAAACCAGGCATATATTTTTTACCTTTGGGTGATGAATCCAGTTTACATCCAGAAGGCTATAAACTTGAGATAGGTAGAAAAGGAATATTTATATCGAGTAAAACTGATCAGGGCTGTTTTTACGGAATTCAAACTCTGCGGCAATTATTACCACCAGATTTTGAGAAGGAAATCAAAAATGATAAATCTAAAAACTGGAAAGTACCCTTTGTCTCTATTAAAGATGAACCTGCTTTTACCTGGCGAGGTATGCATCTGGATTGCTGCCGTCATTTTATGGATAAGGATTTCATTAAACGCTATATCGATCTGATTGCTTATTACAAATTAAATAAAATGCATCTACATTTGACTGAAGATCAGGGCTGGCGGCTGGAAATTAAAAAATATCCAAAATTAACTGAAATAGGAGCCTGGCGGAAAACTGGTGGAGATTCACTCTACGGCGGCTATTATACTCAGGAAGATATGAAAGAAATTATAAACTATGCCCAAAAAAGGTTTGTAGAGGTCATCCCTGAAATAGAAATGCCTGGTCATAGTAGAGCTGCTCTGGCAGCCTATCCAGAATATTCCTGTACTGGAGGACCTTTTGAAGTATCAACCCGTTGGGGCGTTCATAAAGATGTTTTCTGTGCGGGTAAAGAAGAGACATATCAATTTCTGGAAAATATTTTAAAAGAAGTTATCGAATTATTTCCTTCCCAATATATCCACATTGGTGGTGATGAAGTTCCCAAGAACCGCTGGGAAGAATGTCCGGATTGTCAGAGCAAAATAGCAAATGAAAATTTAAAAAATGAACATGAACTCCAGAGCTATTTTATTCAGCGCATGGGAAAATTTATAAATAGTCACGGGAAACAATTTATAGGCTGGGATGAGATTCTCGAAGGAGGACTGGCAGAAGGTGCCATTGTACAATCCTGGCGGGGAATTGAAGGTGGAATGAAAGCCGCCCGAATGAGACATAAAGTAATTATGTCGCCTAATAGTCATCTCTACTTTAATGCTGAAGTTGCCAGTACAAGCCTCAAAGACGTTTATATGTATAATCCTTTGCCAAAAGAATTGAATCCCAGATATCATAAATATGTCTTGGGTGGTGAGACCTGTATGTGGACTGAACATGCTCCCCAGAACAAAATAGACAGCTATATGTTTCCCCGCTTATTGGCTTTTAGTGAAAATATCTGGAATAACCCGGAAACAAAAAATTATACTAAATTTTACCAACGGGTCTTAAATCATTATAAACGGCTGCATAATTTAGGTGTTGATTATGGTAGTGAAGCCGCTCCTGTTACAGCTCGTTATAAGCCGTTGAAAAATGGACTCAAAATAACATTGAAACCGGGAGAGCCTGATCTGAAAATATTCTATACCCTTGATGGCCGCCAGCCTGAACTAGATTCAAAAATCTATTCTGAACCTATTATTCTGAAGACTACTACTGCTCTAAAAGCCCGTGCCTTTAAAAACAATAAGCCTTATGGCCGTCCTCTTGCGAAAAAATTTATCAAACATAAAGGCTTTGGAAGCCAAGTGGAATATAAACAAAAATATAGTCCAAAGTACACTGGACAGGGTGATCAGGGTCTGGTTAATGGAATTCTGGGATCGGAAAATTTCCATGATGGGCTCTGGCAGGGCTTTGAAGGTCATGATATGGAAGTAGTCATAAAATTACCCGAAAAAATAAATATTGACTCTATTTCTGCTAATTTTCTGGAAAGTCTTAATAGCTGGATATTTTTACCCAATAAGGTAAAATATTACATATCGGAAGATGGTC
>DATGCI010000036.1:0-9268 GCA_035312185.1 bacterium | reverse complement strand
AATTGCCCTTCAATCACCTTATATCAATCTTGAAGGATTCCTTTCTATGCTGGATAATTTATCTAAAAAACCAGATTCAGTTTCCCAACCTAGCCCTCAGGACACAAATTCAGAGTCAAAAGGCTACAGGATTCGCCTGGCCGACTTTCAGATTAAGGATGGAAAAATTAATTTAAAGGAATTCTCATCGGAAATTCCCGATAATATAAATCAGATCAATCTTCAGGCATCTGCTCGTACTGACCGAGAGCGCCTAATTTTAGGACTTAATAGACTCAGTTTAAAAACCAGTCAGCCTCAATATGTTTTGCAACAAATGTCTTTCCAAATAGAAAAAATAAAAGACCGTTTCTATCTCCATAATTTTCAACTGACGACTGCCCAAAATAGACTCTTAGCTCAGGGTTTTTATAATTCTCAACAAGAACAGGCTAGTTTTGATCTTAACACTGATCCTATAAATTTCTCTGAATTCCAGAATCTATTTTCGAACGGCATTCCAAAAGTTTCTCCGAGCTTAAATCTCAATGCCGAATATGAGCAGGATTCTATTCAGGCCAATTTTATAGCCAGGCAAGATAGTCAGAGAATTGGAATCAAGTTAAATGCTACTGACGTCCAGCATTTAAATAAAAAAGAAAAAAAGGTCATTAAATACAAGCTTGAAAATGATTTTCACAATCTTAATATCGCAGAATGGAGCGGTGATTCCAGTCTCAAAGCTTCGCTCAATGGACGCCTTCAAATACAGGGTCAGGGCCTAAATCCGGATCAGATTTCAGGACAATATCATGCCGAACTCGGCAATTGTCAGATATTCAACCACAATCTCACCAGCTTGAATGCAAAAGGCACTTACAGCCGAAACGAAATTACCGGCGGTCTTACAATGCTGAGTGATTTTGGCCATACAGAATTGGACGGCATTATTAGCAATATTCAGAATAATCCCAAATACGAGCTTGACCTGGCTATCTCTGACCTCAATCTACAAAAAATAACCGCTGATTCCGCCCATTATAGCAATATGAATTTCCAGGCTACTTTACAGGGGCAGGGCTCTGACCTTGCTCAGGCCACAGGCGAGGCCAGTGTCAAGATAAGCAAATCCCATTTTGCAAATTTTCAGATTGATACTGCTTTTTCTAGTTTTTCTTATCAGCGCCAAAAATATAATATAGATACTCTCCATATGAGAACAAATTTTGCTAAGCTTGGATTGAGTGGAATCCTGGCCAAACCCGGATCATCAAATTTAAGAGCATTCATACAATGGCAGAACATGTCTCCCCTGGAGCAATATATTCCTATCAAATCTATTCAGTCACAGGGACAGATTCGTGCTAATTTGCAAGGTGAGTTCGACTCTTTATCAGTTGGAGCAGACCTTAATATTGATAATCTTACTTATCAAAATAACACTATCAAATCTATTAGTGGTCGAGTTTCTTTTCTATTTGACAATCAAATCCAGAAAGCAGCATCGCAGATAACAATGACCGATCTAAGCAGAGACAACCTGACTCTAGATTCTGTGGAAGTCAGTTCAGATTTTGCTGATAATGCTGCTGATTATTCCATAGATATTGTGAGTAAAGAGAATCGTGCCTTTCTAAAAGGGAAGGCTCAATTTGACAGCCTTCCGGAAATTGTAATAAGTGAACTTGCGATTGATTGGCAGGAGCAAAAATGGAGTAAATCAGATCAGGATATTCGTTTTATCCTGGATAATGGTAATTATTATATCCAAAATTTTGACTTGACTGAGATTGATGCTGAGAATCCAGCATCAATTGCAATTCAAGGATTATTGAGTAATTCCGGTCAGGAAGACCTAAGGGTTGAATTAGAAAATTTTGCTATTGAAGAATACAGTAAATATTTCACAGTGCCTACAAGCCTTACAGGAAATTTTGGTCTGGATTTATTAGTTCAAGGAAATGCTGATCATCCACTGATAAATGGCACACTGAGTTTGTCTCAAGGTTCTATTAATCAATATAATTATAAAAAAATCGTGGGAAAGTTCGGCTACCAGGATCAAACTTTAAACTGGAACTTCTTGCTTAATTCCGGTCAGGCTGATAGTATTCTGATAAAAGGTAACACTTATGCAAATCTTTCTTTGCCCAACAAGATTGAGATTCCTTCTCCAGCCAAACCCTGGCAACTACAAATAAAAACTGACAACTTTCCTCTTTCCATGATAAAAGCCGGAAACCTGCCTATTAAAAGCTTTCAGGGGACAGCCCAATGTAATCTGAATTTTCAGGGAACCCTTCAGGAGCCTCACCTTGATGGACATTTTACAATAAAAGATGCAAATCTGTACAGTCCAGATTATGGCATTAATTATAAAAATATCAATATGATGCTGAGCTTACAGGAAAGTCGCATTGCTCTGGAACAATTAAACCTAAAAAGTAGTAAGGGTCGCTTGCAAATGCAGGGTGGACTAGAATTATCCAATATTAGTACAGGCGAGATTGGAAAATATAACTTTGGATTTAATGCTAAAAAATTCTATATGAGTAAACATCCCGACCACCAGATTCAGATAAGCGGCAAAGGCAATATTCAGGGTGATGGTGATCAACCCCAATTTTCGGGAAAGTTAACTGTACTCCGCTCCAGCTTAAATCTGGCTGCCCTAACCGGTGGTGAATCTGCTCCAGTTCAAACCAAAGAACCGCTTTTAGCTCAGGCTCAAGAAGACATAACCATGACTGGCAAAGAAGAGATTTTAGTCCAGCCTCAGCAGAAAGAAAAGCAGACCGGTTCCAGTAAAATCTGGAATAATTTGAAAGGGGAATATCGAATAATTATTCCTCGCAACACCTGGATCAGGAATAATAATATGCGAGCTGAATTATCAGGAAAAATTGATCTTGTTAAAACAGATCCTGAACTAAATATTTTTGGCGAAATAAATTTATTGCGCGGTTACTATGATTTTGTAGGCCGACGTTTTAAAATTCAGGACGGAAGTATTGTTTTTCAAGGTATCGCTGAGATCAATCCTCGTATTACTCTAAGGGCAGAATATACTTTTCGAAATCAAGCCGGTGAAAAGAAAACTCTGGTTTTGCATATTAGTGGGCAGGCTCGGGAACCTGTAATCGAATTCAAAATCGATGATAAAAAAATAAATGAAGGGGATGCTCTTGCTTACATAATGTTCGGAAAAAGTCTGGCCCAGCTTTCCACTGGTCAGCAAGAAGACCTATCAGAGTCGGTTGATCAGGAAAGCAAAGGTTCATTAGCCCGCCAGATGGCTGCCAATTTTCTGTCGTCTGAACTCTCAAAAATACTCAGCAAACAACTTAATCTGGACTATATTGAAATTAAAACCGAAGATAGCTGGCAATCAGCCTCCTTTGTAGTCGGAAAGTATATAACCAATGATCTTTTTGTCAGCTATCAAAAGGGGTTGGGAACTACTCAGGAAGATTATACAATGTCAGAAACTGTTAAGTTAGAATATCAGCTAACTAAAATAATCTTCCTACAACTCACCGGACACGAAAAATACAGCGGCGCCGATGTTATCTTTCAGATTCGCCGGGAATGAATTTAGTTTAATTCAAATTATCGATTCTAATATTGACACGGATATTTTTTTTGAAATCTATAATATTTCCTGCAGCTCCTGAAAATTATCAATAAAATAATCGGGTTCCATAGCTTTTACCTCAGAAGGTGGCCGCATACCATAGCTGACACCACAGGAATCAACTTTTGCATTTTGGGCAGCTTCAATATCCTTTTCAGTATCTCCTACCATAAGAGTAGAAGCCTGAGATGAACCATATTTATCAAGGATAAAATTTATGGACTGGGGATGCGGTTTTTTATTATCCAGTGAATCACCGCCTAAAATTAACTCAAAATAGGTATCCATCTGAAAATGTTCCACAATTGCTCGCGTATATTGGACAGCTTTATTGGATAGAACTGCCATTTTGTAATCTTTTTGATATAGCTTTTCAATCGTTTCTTCTACTCCTGAATAGGGCCTGGTTGTTTCTAGAAAATGCTCAGAATAGATCTGGCGATATTTTTTCACGACTTGATCAACAAAGCCGTCTTTCCATTCATAATGGGGATTGCCATGGGCAGCATCGCCTATAATTCTGGAGATAGAATTATATATTCCACCTCCAACATGACTTATGATCATGTCCTGATCAAGGGGATCGAATCCAAAGAGATCCAGAGTTATATTAGCGCTATTGGCAATATCTTCGCTTGTGTAAAAAAGTGTTCCGTCAAGGTCGAAAATTAGAGTGTCATATTTACTATTATCCATATTTCCTTTCTAATTGTTTTTGCAATTGTGTGTCTTCTTATCTTCAAACTTTCGAATGAATCAAATCATCGGAGTCACAAACATTGCATTCAAATTGAAGAGTTATATGATTTATTGGAAACTTTTCAGTTAAAATTTTTTCAACCTGTTTCTGAATAGTAGATGTTTCACTGACCAGCATATCCTCAACATTCAAATGGGCTTCAAAATTAACATCCTGTTCACCAACCTGCCAGATATGAACATGGTGAATATCAATAATTTCAGGTATTTTTTCAACAGTTTTTTTTACCTTTTTAATATCAATATCCTGAGGCGCTCCTTCCATTAAGATATGGGAGGCTTCCAGCAGAATTTTAATACTTTCTCTGAGTACATAAACACCTATCAATATAGTCAAAACCGGATCAATCCAGTAAATTTCAAAAAGAGTAATCAGAACACCGCCAATTATAACTACAACTGATGACATTGCATCAATAAGGAGGTGTAAATAGGCTGATTTGATATTCATGCTTTTATGGGAATCACGATGCAGCAGCAATGTTCCGGCTACATTGGCTACCAAACCGATAGAAGCTATTAAGATCATCAATTTTCCTTCTATTGCCTGTGGTGTGATCAACCGTTGGATAGATTCGTAAAATAAAAACAGCGAGATTCCAAAAAGAACAGTAGCATTAATAGCAGCCGCAAATATCTCAGCCCTTTTCAATCCAAAAGTATGTTTTGCAGAATGCTCGACACCTCGCAGTTTAAGGGCAATGTAGCTGATAATAATTGCAATCCCGTCAGTCAGATTGTGAAGAGCATCAGAAATTAAAGCAAGACTGCCGGAGATCAAGCCTCCCACAATTTCTGCACCTGTAATGATAAAATTCATGGTCATAGTTATGAACATTCTGGTGCTAGTATGTTTTCCTACATGGTCATGACTGTGATTATGAGCCATTAACAAAACCTCTATTTTTCTGTTATTTATACAACCTCATAGCCAGCGTCTTCAACTGCCTTTTCCAAAGATTCTATACTATCCAGGCAGTCTTTATATTCGACCAGAGCCTGCTCCTTTTTTAAATCTACTTCAGCTTTTACAACACAATCATTGGCTTTGAGTGCTTTTTCAACCGCCATTTTACAGTGGCCGCAACTCATACCTTTTATTTTTATTGTAGTTTTATTCATTTTTTACTCCAATCCATATATTACATGGTTCTATTTCTATTTTTTAGGGTCATATCTTTTCAGGCTGAGAGAATTACTCACAACTGATACAGAGCTGAAGGACATTGCGGCACCAGCAATAATTGGACTTAACAATCCAAAAGCTGCAACCGGAATTCCCAGAACATTATAAAAGAAGGCCCAGAAAAGATTTTGTTTTATCTTACGCATTGTCTTTTTGGAAAGTTTGATAGCAGCGACTATTGTTTCCAGGCTGTCATTCATAAGAGCAATATCACCGGATTCAATCGCAATATCGCTTCCACTTCCAATGGCCATGCCTACATGGGCTGTTGCCAGAGCAGGTGCATCATTGACTCCATCTCCAGCCATAGCAACGGTTTTTCCAGAGTCCTGCAACTTTTTCACTTCGTCAGACTTGTTTTTGGGCAGAACCTCGGCCAAAATGTTTTCTTCGGAAATACCAACCTGTTTACCAATCGCCCTGGCAGTTCGGCTATTATCACCAGTGATCATATAGATTTCAATGCCCATATCTTTTAACTTTTTAATTGCCTCGACCGAATCTTCTTTGATTGTATCGGCAATTCCAATCAGGGCTTCCACCTGATCATCTATGGCTACCAAAACTACAGTTTTACCTTCTTTTTCCAGTTCGGCTGCTTTATCTTTTTCAGAATTGAGTTTAATTTTGCGATTTTTGAGCAATTTCTGAGTTCCAACCACAACTTTTTGATTTTGCACTCTACCGGAGACACCTTTCCCGGGATAGGATTCAAAATCCTGCGCATCCGGTACATTATCAATAAATTCACGGGCTTTTTTGACAATTGTTTCAGCCAGTGGATGTTCTGATTTATTTTCTACAGCTGCAGTTATCTCCAGAATTTCCTGTTCACTTCTATTGTTTAATGGTACAATATCGGTAACTTCCGGTTTGCCTTTTGTAATTGTACCTGTCTTATCAAGAACTAGAGCATCTATCTTATAAGCTGTTTCCAGACTAGCGCCATTTTTGATCAGAATACCATTCTCAGCGCCTTTGCCTGTTCCAACCATAATTGCTGTCGGGGTTGCCAGTCCAAGAGCGCAAGGACAGGAAATAACTAGCACTGAAACAGCGGCAATTATACCAGCAGTCGTATTTCCAGTAATAAAAAACCAGAGCAGAAAAGTCAAAACCGCAATTGAGACCACAACAGGAACGAAAATGGCTGATATCTTATCAGCAAGTCTTTGGATAGGAGGCTGATTAGCCTGAGCCTGCTCTACTATTTTGATAATATTGGAGAGTACCGAGTTTTTACCAATTCCTTTAGCCTGAAAAGTCAAAGAGCCGTACTGATTGATCGTACCACCATAAACCTGATCGCCTTTTTCCTTTTCAACGGGAATACTTTCACCGGTCAACATACTTTCATCTACACTGGAATTGCCGTCAACTATTTCACCATCAACTGGAATTTTTTCACCGGGACGAACAACGACCCGGTCATCGATTTGCACCTGTTCGACCGGAATATCAACGGTATCACCATCCCGAATTACCCGGGCAGTTGTGGCCTGAAGATCCATCAGTTTTTGAATGGCTTCCGATGTTTTGCCTTTGGCTACAGCTTCAAAATATTTACCCAGCAGGATCAAAGTGATCAACATTGCTGAAGCTTCAAAATATAGATGGGGATGTTGACCAGCTGGAATATTTTTGATAAATCCATTATAGACGCTGAAGAGAAATGCAGCTGAAGTACCCATGGCAACCAGCAGGTCCATGCCTGCGCTTTTCACTTTTAGACTCTGGTAAGCGCTTTTGTAGAAACGCCAACCAATGATGAATTGAACGGGAGTTGCAAGCAGCATTTGAAACCAGGGGTAGTGCAGAAATTCAACATTGAGATTCAGAAAATTAGTTATCATAGCCATTAGGAGAGGAAAACTCAAAATTCCTGAAATAATAACCTTGTTGCGAAGCGTTTTTAGGCTTCTATCTTGCGCTTCTTTCTGTTTATCAAATTTTTCAGCATCAGCAAGCCTGGCACCGTAACCCACTTTTTCTATTGCTTTTATCATTTCGTCAACACTTATTTTCTGACTGTCATACTCAACATAAGCCTTTTCAGAGCCAAAATTGACATTGGCCTCTTTGGCTCCATCAAGAGCATCGAGAGCTTTTTCGACTGATTGAGCGCAGTTTGCACAACTCATGTCCTCAATTTCCAGCTCCACCTGTTCACCTTCTTGAACAACATCATAACCAAGTTTCTGAATTACAGAATTGATTGTACTTCTGTCAATTAGATCATTATCATATTCCACGGAGGCACTATCACCAGCAAAATTGACATCGGCTGATTTAACACCTTTTTTCTGGTTAAGTCCTTTTTCTATAGAGGCTGCACAATTGGCACAGCTCATGCCTGTTATTTTGATTGTTTCTGTTATTTGACTCATTATTTTAGCTCCTTTCTATTGACGAGCTAATCCTCTATTTCTTTTTTAAGGTCTTGATATTCTTCTTTGCTTATTTCACCTTTTGCCAGACGTTCTTTCAGGATTTCAAGGGGAGTTTTGGCAGATTGTCTAGTTTTGGAGGACTGATTCTGGCTGTTTCTGAGTAATAGATAGATCACAACGACAATTGCAATTATCAAAAGAATACCTACCCAGCTAAATCCCCATAAACCTGAATGCATATTATGATACATAATTTTACCTCTTTTTTTTGATTTAATTACTTCAGTATTAGTTGCTTCAACTTTTTCAGCAACCTTTGAATTTTCGTGATTAATAAAATTTTGTGCTGGTTAATACAGTCCCGGGCAATATAAAACAATTCAGATGAGAAACCATTATTTTCTATTTTACTTACTAGAAATTGCACAATTCGCTTCCTTATTTCAATAGTTTCTTGATAGTTGTTATAACCTCTTCCATGGCGTCCTGGTTCCCATCCTTTATCTGGCTGTAAATACAGCTTTTCATATGTTCTTCCAGCAAAATCTTTTTTACACCATTTAGAGCTGATTCCACAGAAGAAAACTGGTTCAATATATCATCACAGTAGATATCATTGTCGATCATTTTAGCAATTCCTCGAATTTGCCCTTCGATTCTTTTTAATCGGTTGATCATATTTTTCTTTTTTTCATCACTATGGTGTTGTTTATGTTCACAAGTTCTATTCATTTGACCTCCTTTTTTATACCCCTACCCCCTATATCTATTATAGGTTAATCATTTTTATTTCATTTGTCAAGTATTTCTTCCATTATTTCCGATAGATTAAAATGTAAAAGGTTACAAAAATCACAAAATTTATATTTTTATATTTATACCCCCTATATGTATTTTGGACAATAATTTTATTTTATACAAAAATTAAACAATGTCTATTCCACTAATTCAAACTATTCTTTATTCGCAAACTGGGATCCCCCCGTAAAGTCACTTTAGAATGGTATAAGTTATTGTCTATTATTGACATTGTTTTAAGATAGGAGTTGTTTTAAAGATTCCCGCCTTATAAAAAAATGCGTTAAGAAATTCCAAGAATGGAGCGTTAAGAACTAATATATGTTTGAACCCGGTAGGGTGTGTTTATATTGGTTTAGCGGAATGAATGGAATTTTAGCATTTTTCCCCGGGTCAAGCCCGAGGGTCAAAAGATATACCGCGGGCGAGTTCCCCGAGACTACGCTCGGGATCTGTAGATTTTCGCACTTTTTTCTTAAAAGTTAATATTAATAAAAATTAGATATGATGAACTTAATTACT
>DATGCI010000035.1:0-4188 GCA_035312185.1 bacterium | reverse complement strand
CTGATTAAAAAGGGGCTTAATTATATTCAGAATACTCCTGAAGTCCGGGATGTATTATTATCGGGCGGCGATCCTTTCCTGCTTTCCAACGATTATCTGGATTGGATTTTGGATGAGCTTGATAAAATTGAGCATGTTGAGGTCGTCAGAATCGGCACCCGCACGCCGGTTGTATTGCCCTATCGTATTACTGATGATTTAGTTGAGATGCTTAAAAAACACCAACCGCTCTGGATCAATACCCATTTCAACCATCCTCGCGAAATGACTAAATCAGCCAGGCAGTCGCTAAAAAAACTGGCCGATGCTGGCTTTCCCCTTGGTAACCAGAGCGTATTATTGGCTGGCGTCAATGATTGCCCGCGGATTATCACAGATCTGTGTCACAAGCTTGTCGAAAATCGAGTAAGACCCTATTACCTTTATCAGTGTGATCTGTCGGAAGGTCTTTCTCATTTTCGGACTCCTGTGGGCAAGGGAATTGAAATTATGGAAAGCATGATCGGTCATACAAGTGGTTTCGCTCGCCCAACTTATGTTGTCGATGCTCCTGGAGGTGGCGGCAAAATTCCGCTCATGCCTAATTACGTAATATCCTGGTCAACCAACAAGGTCATTCTGCGTAATTATGAAGGAGTGATTACCAGCTACAAAGAGCCGGACTCCTATAAAGAATACTTTTGTGACCGGGACTGTGAAAACTGTAATCTGCACCTCAAACTTGAAGGCGCAGATGAGGAACGATCTATTGGAATTGCAAGGATTCTGGCAGATCATGATGAAAATATATCCTTGACTCCAGAAAATACGGAAAGACATAATAGAAGAGAGGACGATTAATCAATGCAAGTCATAGATTTTATAATCTTTGGTCTTTACATGATTGGAGTTCTCTGGATTGGTTACTATTTTTTCAAGAAAAATGCTGATTCAGAAGATTATTATGTTGGTGGGCGTTCAATTTCACCTTCTCATGTTGGCTTATCAATCGTTGCTACTGATGTGGGCGGTGGATTTTCAATTGGTTTAGGTGGATTAGGATTTACAATGGGGATCAGTGGAAGCTGGTTGCTATTTACAGGCTTGATCGGGGCCTGGCTCTCAGCTGTATTGATTATTCCAAAAATCAAAAAACTGGATAGAAAGCACAGTATGATGACCTATCCCGACTTTTTGAAATGGAAATATGGCCCGCAGGTAGCCACAGTCGCGGCCGTTATTTCGGGTATTGGCTATCTCGGCTTTACCGGAGGACAGGTTCTGGCGGGATCGAAATTGATTTCAGCGACCATGATTACCGAAGCGCCTCTTGGAATGGAGCCGATGACCTTTTCCCTCTATGTGATCGGCGCCATTATTATCGGATATACAGTAATGGGCGGTTTGAATGCCGTAATCTACACCGATACCGTTCAATGGATCATTCTATTGACAGGACTGATTCTATTTGCCAGTCCTCTCGCCTATTTCAAAATTGGTGGCTGGCAGGCTCTCAAAGAAACTTTACCGCAAGGCCATCTCAGTCTGACCAATGTAAGTTTTATGCAGGTCATTAACTGGATGATCACTATAGTACCCATCTGGCTGGTAGGAATGACCCTCTACCAGAGAATGTACGCCTGCAAAGATACTAAAGATGCCAAAAAAGCCTGGTATATTGCTGGAATTTTCGAATATCCAGTCATGGCTTTTATGGGTGCTTTTCTGGGGCTTTGTGGTCGAGCTTTGTTTCCTGAAGTTGAACCGGAACTAGGTTTGCCAATGACCATCAAAACTGTTCTGCCAATTGGAGTAACCGGACTGGTTGTAGCCTCCTATTTTTCTGCTATAATGTCCACTGCCGATAGTTGTCTTGTGGCTTCGTCGGGCAACTTTGTAAATGATATTATTGAAAAATATTTTATGAAGGACAATAATTCCAAAAAGTCAATCCGTGTCTCCCAGATTGTTACCCTAATCATCGGGGTTCTGGCTATTTTTCTAGCCAGCCATTTCCGTACTGTTTTGGATGCTATTTTGTACGCTTATTCTTTTATGGTCTCGGGATTGTTTATGCCCACGCTAGGGGCCTACTTCTGGAAAAAAAGCAGTAGTACAGGCGCTTTTTGGGGAATGCTTGCTGGCGGTGCTACCACTCTGGCGTTGATCATATCGGGTGTCAAAAAAATCGGTGGTCTCAAACCAACATTTTATGGAATTGTAGTATCAGCCGTGGTCTTTGTTGTCCTTTCCCTGATTTTTCCCGATGAAAACGAGGTGACTCATGCAGGATAAAATAGAAAAATTAGGAGCCTCTTCAATCCAGCACGGCAAGTTCAACGACAGAATCTATTTAATGAAACTGGCTGACCAGAATTATCCTGAGATTGTAAAGAGTCTTGATAATCTCGCCCGTCAGAACAATTATACAAAAATATTTGCCAAAGTCCGTGAAAGACATCTTGATGAATTCCTGGCTAATAATTATGAAAAGGAAGCCTTTATCCCTGACTTTTATGCTGATAATGAGAAAGCTTTCTTTGTTGGCAAATTTTTAGACGATGACCGGCAAAATGTCAATAAACAAGAGCGTATAGATAAAGTTATCCAGGTAGCAAAAAATAAAAGCAGGATTCAAACTCCGCCAAAGATTGATTCGAAATTTGATTTTCGTATCGCTGAAAAATCGGATGCAGATTCTATGGTCAATGTCTATAAAGAGGTTTTCCCGACCTACCCTTTCCCTATTCACGATCCTGATTACATCCAGAAAACAATGGATGAGAATATAATTTATTTCGGAATCTGGAAAGGTAATCAGTTGATTGCCCTTTCCTCCTCAGAAATGGATAGAAAAGAGAAAAATGTGGAGATGACCGATTTTGCCACTTTGCCGGAATTTCGCGGAAATAGTTTTGCTCTTTTTCTACTTGATAAGATGGAGCAAAAAATGAATGAACTGGGCATTAAAACCTTTTATACAATTGCTCGCTCGGTTTCCTTTGGCATGAATGTTACATTTGCTAAAAAGGGATATAAATACACGGGTACATTAAAAAATAATACTAATATCTCCGGAAATATTGAAAGTATGAATGTTTGGTATAAAAATGAGTAGGTAAGGCTAGTAATTAGAAAACCGTTTATACCATTTTATGTGGATTGCAGCCATTAGCCTTTACCTATAATTTTCGCAACCCTATTACTGGCATAAATGAATTTAAAAAAAATAGAAAAGGGCCTGCTTCTCATAGAAACAGACCCTTCCACACTCTCCCCTCCTTTTGTATTTTTTTAAAAGAAAATGGCAATAAAGACTCCGGCGGCAATCGCGGAACCAATTACTCCGGAGACATTTGGTGCTAAGGCATGAAAAAGGAGGTGATTATCTTTGTCATATTTTCTTGCGAATTTATGAACAACTCGAGCAGAATTGGGAACAGCAGAAACTCCAGCAGCACCTATCAGTGGATTAATTTTTTCACTCAAAAATAAATTCATAATTTTTGCGAATAGAACACCGAAAAAAGTGGCAATTACAAAAGATAAAAGGCCTAAACTAAAAATACCTAGAGACTGAGCTGTAAGAAAGGTTTCCGCCTGAGTTTTTGCGCCAACTGTAAAGGCCAGGACAATAGTTGCTATATCAATTAAAGAGGAGGAGGCTGTCTCCGCCAATCTATCTGTTACGCCACTTTCTTTAAGAAGATTGCCAAGACAGAGCATCCCTATTAGAGTGATAGAAGCGGGCGCGATAAATGCAGCAACAATGGCAACCACTATGGGGAAAATAATACGGGCTTTTTTACTGGCTTTTTTAGGCGGTGACATTCGAATTTTGCGTTCTTTTTCTGTGGTTAGCAACTTCATAACAGGAGGCTGAATAAGGGGAACTAAAGCCATATATGAATAAGCCGCAATTGCAATCGGACCCAATAAATCAGGAGCAAGTTGGGAAGACAAAAATATTGATGTTGGACCATCAGCACCACCAATAATTCCAATTGAAGCAGCCTGTTCAGGTTGAAAACCAAGCAACAGGGCCCCAAGAAAGGTTATGAAAATTCCTATCTGGGCGGCTGCTCCTAGCAGAACCGACTTAGGGCTCGATATTAAGGCCGAGAAGTCGGTCATGGCTCCAATTCCCAAAAAGATCAAAGGTGGCAATACGCCTGACTTAACTCCAAAATACAAATAGTAGAATGGGCT
>DATGCI010000034.1:0-3490 GCA_035312185.1 bacterium | reverse complement strand
ATGATAAATTCAAACATGATATTATGAGAAGACTCAGGGATAAGCATTTTCCTGACAAACGAGATAGACGTAAACAAAAGGAGTAAAACCATGAAAAAAAGTATCGCACTTTTGCTTGTAGTTGCCATGATTCTGCCTGGTATGTTAATGGCAGAAAGATCCTACAAAAGACCTGGTCACCAGGGAACTTTTATGGAAGGCAAAAGAATGCATGAGCTTCTGGATCTTACCGATGAACAATTGGAAAAAATTCATGACATCAGAATAGAGTTTCAGAAAAAGAATATTCCACTTTGGGCTGACCTTAAGATGGCTAGAGTTGAATTAAGAGAAGCCTTTGCTGATAAGGAAAGTGATAATCAGGTCAAAAAAGCTGCTGAAAAAGTCACAGCATCCAAAAACAAACTCTATATGTCCCAAATCGATCAAAAACTGGAAGTTCGCAATGTTCTTACTGATGAGCAGCTCGAAAAAATTGGTGATAGGTGGCCGATGTTCGGGCTTGATCATCATCGAAAATTTCCTGGCAGACATGATGATTGTGATCGAGGAAAAATGAAAAAAGGTGGAATGCGCAGGGATTATATAAAATAAATCCTGGTAGTGTTTTTACAAAAAGCCCCTTTAAAACGATGAAGGGGCTTTTTATTTTAAAGGCTGTTTAAACACCTTTTAAAAAGTCTTGAAACAAAGTTTAAAAATTCAAATACAATCAATTTTTCAAATTTATTGTGAAAATTTTATGTTCAGAAAATAAATCTATTTCTGATAATTATTAATAAAATCCAGAATTAATCGGCTGATAGACCGTCCCACAACTTTTTTGCTATTTCTTTTTCCCAGATCAGGAGCGCCTTCCGAGAGATTAAAGTACATAGGCGCAAATTCCTTGGCAGTGCGCTGAACAAATTTACGAGTAAATGAGAATGGGACTCGAACTTCAGTAATAGCACTGGCAGGTACACCTTCCACACTATCTAGATCAACTTCCAGTCCCATATTTTGGCCGTATTCCTGAAACCAGTTCTCAGCCTTATTTAGTTCAATTTCAAATGAAGTCTGCAACTGACTGGTAATATTAGTATAGGTAGAATAATCTATTTTCCCTTTCGATCGAAGGTCTTGCACTTTTTTATAATAGCTATTAGAGTGGTAATTCTCATGTAAACCAAAAATATAATATTTGTTCAGCAAGCCTTTCTCAAAAGCATAGGAAAAGGAATTGCCACTGTGGCGACCATCAGTAGATCGAAGATCAGCATGTAAATCCAGATTTAAACAGGATATTTTTTTCTCCTCTGTCAACTGAGCTGCTTCTTTTATAAGGGGAAAAGCATTGTTATGCCCACCTCCTATCAAAATAGGAATTAAACCTGCTTCCATAATACTACGCAGAATAGGTGATAGTCGGGCATCAATTATTGCGACCATTTTCCGCAATTCACGTCGATCTTTCTGTCTATAATTATCATAATATTTCGATTTTCTCTGCAGATCATCTAATTTGACCTTCCCCAATATCAACAATCTATCAGCAATATTTTGTTCAAGAAAATCGGAGAATATGGATAAAAAAGCGGGCCAGGCTCCATAGGCTCCATTGCGGCCTTTATTTGCATAAGGTCCTATGCCCTCTGGAGCACCTAAAATGACAAACTTTTTGCCGCTTTTTTTGGCTTTTGCTAGCCTGTTTACCAATCCCTTATCGCCCGATAATTTTTTGTCAGGAACAATGGTTATTTTTGAAACAATTTCACCAGAATAGTTCAAATTTTCCAGATCTTCTTTTTTTAGCAATTCTAAATTATTCATATTACTCCTAATTTACCATTAATCATGAACAATTTCATCGAGCAGATCATCAGCAGCAACATTAGGTAATGTTATGTGACCTTTACCAGCATTATCCTGATTCCATTTTTTGGCAGTAGCTACTGCATTTTCATTTCTGGCCCAGCTGCGTCGAGCAACGCCACCCATTACATCCCAGGAAAGACCTTTTTTGATAACTTCATCAGCTTTTTTACTACCGTCCAAAAGAATAGCATTTCCTCCATTACTGGCATTACCGATACCGACTCCTCCTCCATTAGAAAGCACAACCAGGGTCATACCACGCGCTATATTGCCGCCAAAACATTGCACCGACATATCAGCAGTAGTTCGAGAACCATCATAGATATTGGCCGTTTCTCGGAATGGTGAATCTGTTCCGCCAGTGTCATGATGATCGCGCCCCAAAAGCACAGGCCCAATTTCACCATCTCGAACCATCTGATTAAATTTCAGAGCGATTTTAACCCGACCTTGTTCATCTGTGTAAAGGATCCTGGCTTTGGTTCCCACAACCAATTCATTCTCATCTGCCGTTGCGATCCAGTGGTGGTTATCACGGTGGAGTGAACTTATTTCAGGATCGATATTTTTCAGAGCAGCCTGATCTGTTTTTCTGAGATCTTCATCTTTGCGACTCAGACAAACCCAGCGAAAAGGACCAAAACCGCGATCAAAACAGACTGGCCCCATAATATCTTCAACGTAAGAAGGCCAGATAAAGCCATCGTCAGTATTAGTCTTATTAGCAGCTATCTCATTGACTCCGGCATCAAACACTGAGGCCATAAATTTGTTTCCATAATCCCAGAAATATCCGCCTTTGTCTGTCAACCTTTTTAATACTTTAAAATGGCGGTACAAAGATTCATCAACTAGTTTACGAAATTTTTCAGGATTCTCTTTGAGAATTGTGCGGCCTTCCTGGAAGCTGACTCCTGCAGGAGTATAACCGCCTGAATAGACAGCATGACAGGAAGTTTGATCTGAAATTAGTTCAACTTTTATATTCTTTTCATCAATATATTCAAGAAGGTCAACAATATTACCATGGTATCCAATCGAAACAGCCTCACCTTTTTGCTTATACTCCTGCATCCAAGTGGCAATTTCATCCAGTTCATCAGAAATTTTGCTTAACCAGCCCTGCTCATAACGGGTTTTAATACGACTTTCATCAACTTCGGCGATCACACCAATACCGCCCGCGATTTCAATAGCTTTGGCCTGGGCGCCGGACATTCCTCCCAAACCGGAAGTTACATAATAGACGCCTTCCAAATCTTGATCTTCTGAAATTCCAAGATATTTGCGGCCAGCATTAAGCACAGTTATATAAGTACCATGAACAATTCCCTGCGGACCAATATACATCCAGCCGCCAGCAGTCATCTGTCCATAATTGGAACAGCCCAGAGCAGCAAGTTTATCAAAATTTTCCTGATTATCCCACTCGCCAACCATCAAGCCATTAGTCGAAATGACCAGAGGTGCTTTTTTACTGCTGGGGAAAATTCCCACAGGATGCCCGGAACTAACAACCAGAGTTTGATCCTCATTTATATTTTCCAGATACTTTTTAATCAGTCGATATTGCATCCAGTTCTGACAAACCTGGCCAGTTTCTCCATAGGTAACCAATTCATAGGGATATAGG
>DATGCI010000033.1:0-4651 GCA_035312185.1 bacterium | reverse complement strand
TTCATAGGGCAAGTCCAATTCCCGCATATCCATTAAAGCGCCACATCCCAGATCATCGATTAATAAAAAGGGCTGCTCTTTTTTTAATTCTGCCAGTTTTTTGATGGATACCTGCTCACTAAAGCCCTGAATGTGATAATTACTGGGATTAACATGCAAAATTGCAGCGGTATTCTCTGTCAGAGCACGTTTATAATCATAGAGATGGGTTTTATTGGTAGTACCTACTTCAACCATTTTGGCGCCGCTTTGATGGATGCAATCAGGCAAGCGGTAGGAACCACCGATTTCAATCATTTGTCCTCTTGAGATTATGATCTCCTGATCTTTGCAAAAAGTGGCTAAAATCAACAAGGTTGCAGCAGCATTATTATTGACAATATGAGCTGCTTCAGCACCGGTAATCTGACCCAAAAGTTGTTCGGTACGAAAATGACGTTTACCCCGTTTTCCAGTCTTAAGATCAATCTGCAAATTGCAGGGGTATTTCAAATCAGATAAAGTCTCACTTGCACTTTCCGGTAAAACTGCTCTCCCTAATCCAGTATGAAGAATAATGCCAGTAGCATTAACTACAGTTCTCAAATCCTGCTTATGCATTTCCGACATATTTTTTTTAATTGCTGATATAATTTTTTCATCGCCGGGATAATTTTCACCACTACCTAATTTTTCTCTGAAATTTCTCAGAGTTTTATCAATAGCATTGAGTGTTTCCAGGCGGGAATATTTTCCAATTAAACTTTGGATAGATTTCTCATGCAGTAAATCTGAGACTGCTGGCAATTTGCTGCGAGGATCAATATTTTTATTTGAAGTCATACTCTCTTATCCCGGTCAATTAATAGCGGAGGCGAATGGGAGTCGAACCCACCTACCACGATTTGTGGTACAACGACTTTGAAGGCCGTGGAGACCACCGGGTCTCGAGCGCCTCCCTCATAGTTTCTTAATTTAAATTCTTTTATCATATTGAACAGGTTTTGCTAAAAGCAGAGGACAATATGAATTGTCTCCTACTAGATTTCAATCCCCAGTTCTTTGCGAAATTTTTCATTTTGCAATATCCGATCTGCCCAGAATAATCCGATAGTAGTTTTTGCATCTGTAATTTCGCCTGTCAGGACTTTTTGCATAGCTTTATCGATCGCCATCGGTACTTTGACTATATTTTCGCCTTCGTCTTCCTCCAGATTATTTTCATAAAGCGAACTACCCCAGAACAGATGAACAATTTCATCACTGTAACCAACACAGCTATGTATTTTTCCTAATTTTTTAATGAAATGGGCTCCAAAACCGGTTTCTTCAGCCAGTTCACGATCAATAGATTCTTCAGGATTTTCACCGGGATCAATTTTTCCGGCCGGTAATTCCAGCATCATCTGCTGAGTTGGGTAACGGTATTGTCGAATTAAAATAATTTTGCCATCTTCTGTATAGGGAATGATCACTGAAGCACCAGGATGTTTTATGTATTCCCGCTTTGATTTGATTCCATCTGGTAATTGTACTTCATCTCGATAAACATGTAATAGGTCACCTGAAAAAACTTTTTCTCCATTTAAACGAATTTCTTTGAATTCCTTGTCAGAAGCCATTTCCACCTCATCTCTGTTTTTATATCCCTGTAAATATAATAAATTTTTAGCAATAATCAGGAATAAAAACTTGCCTTGAAATGAATTATTTAATATATTTGGCCTGTTATGAAGAATTATTCAGAAATATCAATCCATTGGCACTTACATCATCTTCATTTAAATGAGGAGCCGGGTTGATAATTCTGTAAAAAGAGCAATAGAATTTTAATAAAGCCTGGTTCAAATAAACGAACCAGGCTTTTTTAATTTAATAAGGAGATAAAATGCTAACACTGGCCGTTCAAAAATCAGGACGACTTACTAAGAAAACACTTAAACTATTGGACGAATGCGATATTAATTTACAAAATGGTGAAAAGGCAAAATTGAAGACACGATCTGAAAATTTTGATCTGGAAATTCTATTTATGCGGGATGATGATATACCAGAAGTAGTTTATGATGAAATTGCCGATATTGGTGTTGTTGGCGAAAATGTCTTTATGGAAAAAAGTCGGGATGTCAAAATAGTCAAGAGATTGGGATTTGCCAAATGCCGATTATCGATTGGAATTCCAAAAAATCAGGAATATAATGGAATCCAGGACCTGGAGGGCAAAAAAATTGCGACGTCCTATCCAGAAATTCTCAAATCAGAACTAACTCGCCGAAATATTAATGCTGAAATTCACGAAGTCAGCGGATCAGTTGAAATCGCGCCCGGTATCGAGCTGGCTGATGCTGTTTTTGATATTGTTAGCACAGGAAGCACACTACGTAGTAATGGCCTCAAAGAAGTAGAAAATCTTGTTGATTCAGAAGCCATTCTTATCGGACGAAAGACTTCGCTGGGTAAGGATCAAAAAACTCTGGATGAACTACTCTTCAGGATTAATGCCGTTCAAAAAGCATCCAATCGTAAATACATATTATTGAATGCACCTAATAGTTCTATCGATGAAATCTGTAACATTCTTCCGGGTATGAAAAGTCCCACTATTATGCCTCTAGCCGAAGAAGGTTGGAGTTCGATCCATTCAGTTATTAGCGAAGATGATTTCTGGAAAAATATCAAGAAATTAAAACAGCTGGGCGCAGAAGGCGTGCTCACTTTTCCAATTGAAAAAATGATTCTTTAGGAGAAATTATGGAAATAATCAAATATCCTGATAAGAACCAATTACAAAAAATACTTAAGCGGCCCTATTCCAGCAATCAAGAAGTACGATCCACTGTGCAAAATATAATAAAGAAGGTTCGGGATAATGGTGACAAAGCTTTGCTGGAATTGGCTAAGAAATTTGACAATTCCCCTAAAATGAAAAGTGTTCAGGTCACTGAGCAGGAAATCAAAGAAGCGTCAAAGCAAGTCAGCCCAAAAATGAAACAGAATATTGCTCTTGCGGCTAAAAATATAACCAAATTTCATTCAGCAAATAAAAATATTGATAAAAAAATTGAAACCTCATCAGGCGTCAAATGTTGGTCAAAAAGATTAGCCATTCCAAAAGTTGGGCTCTACGTTCCTGGCGGAAATGCACCACTTTTTTCTTCAGTCCTAATGCTGGGAATTCCCGCAAAAATTGCCGGTAATCAAGAAGTTGTGCTCTGTACTCCCCCCAATCAGGGTAAAATCAATCCTCTGATTCTGTATGCTGCTCAATCTATTGGTATAAGAAAAATCTACAAAGCTGGCGGTGCTCAGGCTATTGCTGCTATGGCTTTAGGAACACAATCAATTCCGGTCGTTGATAAAATATTTGGTCCGGGTAATCAATATGTCACAGTAGCCAAACAAATTCTCAGTCAGGATAACGTTGCCATTGATATGCCAGCCGGACCGTCAGAAGTACTTGTTATAGCCGACCATACTGCTCGACCCGAATTTATTGCTGCTGATCTTCTCTCCCAGGCCGAACATGGCCCCGATAGCCAGGTATTTTGTGTCACCGATTCTGAAAAGATTGCTCAACAGATCGCAAAAGAAGTCGAACAGCAACTCCAAAAACTCCCCTCACAAAATCAAGAATATGCTCAAAAATCATTGCAGTTTAGCACAATTATTCTTTGTAATGATATGCAGGAGGGAGTTCAGATTTCGAATCAATATGCACCTGAACATTTGATTATTATGACAGAAAATTCGGAAGAGTTTGCTAACAAAATTACAAATGCTGGTTCAGTTTTCATTGGCAAATATGCTCCTGAATCTGCTGGCGATTATGCCTCAGGAACCAACCATGTTCTACCGACAGGTGGATGGGCTCGCTCTTATAGTTGCCTCTCTGTTGATGATTATACTAAGAAGATATCCTTCCAGAAATTATCGAAAAAAGGATTGCAAGCAATTGGTCCTGCTGTACATGATATGGCCAAAGCTGAAAAATTATACGCCCATGCCAATGCAGTTGATGTGCGTCTGAAAAATATTACAAAGGAGCAAAATGATGATTGATATTCAAAAGTTACTGCGCCCCAACATCCGCAAACTTAAGCCCTATTCCTCTGCCCGTGATGAATACAGTGGCCAGGAAGGTATTTTTCTGGATGCCAATGAAAATACTCTGGGCACACTGGAGAAAGGTGTTTTGAATCGTTATCCCGATCCCTATCAACGCCAGTTAAAACAAGAATTACAAACAATTTATAATGTTGATTCGGCCAATCTTTTTCTGGGAAATGGGAGCGATGAAGCCCTGGACCTTTTGATACGGGCTTTTTGTACTCCTCAAAAAGATAAGCTTTTGATCATGCCACCTACTTACGGCATGTACAGTGTGGCAGCTAATATTAATAATGTAGAAATCCAAAAAGTGCCTTTATCAAAGGATTTTCAAATCCAAACTAAAAAAGTTTTGCAGAATGTATCGGATCGAACTAAAATTATTATGATCTGTTCACCAAATAATCCCACTGTTAATATATTTGATCCCGAATCTATTCAGAAATTACTTCATAGATTTAAGGGAATTGTAGTTCTGGACGAAGCTTATGTCGATTTTACCAAAAAACAGAATGGTTTGGAATGGCTCACTGATCATAAAAATCTAGTGGTTTTACGCACTTTT
>DATGCI010000032.1:0-2798 GCA_035312185.1 bacterium | reverse complement strand
ATAGGAATGGGTGAACATGGCTGCTTTAGGATAATTGGCCATCATAGCATCGGTGTATCTAGTCGCCCAGTTAGAGATATTTAGATTGCTACCAGTATCTTTCAAAAGTCCAAAACCAAATCCAGCAATAGCAATGATAACAATTGTTGAAAGAAGACCTTCAGTTAACATTCCACCATAGCTAACGGGAAGGGCATCAGATTCTTTTTTCAATTGTTTGGAGGTCGTTCCCGAGCCTACCAAGGAATGAAATCCGGACAGAGATCCACAGGCAATTATCAAAACAATCGCCGGCCATAAAGGGGTCGGTTTTCCATGTGAAATTATAGCAGAAAATCTGGTAAGGGCTGGCATTGTCAAATCATGCAAGCTAAATAAAGCAGCCACTCCTCCAATCAGCAATCCAGCATATAAAAGCCAGGAATTCAAATAATCCCGGGGTTGCAGTAAAATATTTACCGGTATGGAAGAAGCGATTATAATGTAGAAAAATAAAATAGCAATCCAGCTATTCCAGCTCAAAGTGATCGGTAATTTGATGCCTAAAAACATAGATAGACCCAGCAAAATAATCCCAATAACAGTTGAAAGCACCAAGTTCCATTTTAATCTATACATCATAAATCCCAACAGAAGAGCCGAAATAATTATAAAAATATAGGAAGAAGCCACTGAGGGATCATGGATAAACATTCCAGTTATCACAGCACCAAAAGCCGCAATCACAAGAATCAGGAGAAAAAATACCAGCCAATAGAAAGTTGTCCCAGTTCTATCCGTTATCAGATCAGAAGCAACAAATTGAATAGATTTGCCCTGATTGCGTACTGAAGCCATCAAAGCAAGATAATCATGAACTGCTCCCATAAATATATTACCCAACCAGACCCACAAGATGGCTGGCAACCAGCCCCAGGCCATTGCCAAAACAGGCCCGATGATCGGCGCTGCACCAGCTATAGATGCAAAATGATGCCCAAACAAAACAGACTTCTTAGCAGGGATATAATCTACGCCATCATAATGAGTGTGAGCCGGCGTTTTATTTTCATCACTACAATTCACTACTTTCTCAATTTTTTTACCATACAGAAAATAGAGTGCGATGTAAATTGCAACGCCGATTACTAAAATTAGAGTAGTGATAAACGACCTCCCTCATTAAGCTTCTCCAGAAACAAAATAAATTAATTTACGAGGGTATAAATCCCAAATAATTTTATGGATTTAATTAGTCGAATAAATTTACTTAATAAGGAGAGATACTCCGGATATTCCAACTCTAGTTTTGTAAAGACTATTGGTTTCTACTTCGGTGAGATAAAGAGTCTGCAAATCCCGGCCTGCAAAAGCCAGGTTGGTTGGCTTGGCACCGGGAGTTGCCACTTTATCAACGATCTTACCTTGAGGAGAGATAACATACAAAGTACCACTTCCAAAATGAGCAACATAGAGATTTCCCTTTTGATCAACGGCTACTCCATCAGGATCACCACTAGGGAGTTCAGCAAATATTTCTTTTTGGGTTAATTGTGCGGGGTTCTCGACTTTGTATTTAATAATTCTATTACGAGCTGACTCACATACATACAATTCTTTGTAATTTTCAGTAAAAGCAATTCCATTGGGAAAAGCAAGGCTGTCATCTACCAGCACTACTTTTTTATCTTTATTTCTAATGCAAAAGAGTCTTCCATCCAGTTTGGCGGCTCCATAACTATTTGGATCAGTGAAATATAAATTCCCCTTCTCATCAAATGCAAGATCATTGGGGCGGTTGAAATTTTTGTCCTGATAGTGAGTAGCATATTTTTCTATTATCCCAGCCTTTGAAATTTTTAATATCTGGCCAATTCCGTATTCACAGGCAAATATATGGTCGTTGAAAATTGCCAGACCATTTGTCTTTTGCAAAGTTTTTTCATTAGCAGTCACAAAAGTGTCAAGGCCACTATTTCCATATTTTGCCACCCAGCCGCCATTACAATTAGAAAAAAATATATTACCTTTTCCATCCCTGACCGGGCCTTCGGGAAATTCCAGATCTTCAGCGACTTTTTTCCAGGTAAAACCATCAGGGAAAATTTTATACGACTGGCGGGATTTTTTCTGAGAGCAACTTAATAATAGTAGGAGAGTAATTCCAATTGAAATAATTTTTGAAATTTTGCTAGGCAAAGCCACCTCCTTAGATCTTTTATTTTATCAAAGTGATTGGTTTGGATAATTGTTGACCTTTGTATTGAATATTAATGAAATAGATGCCAGAGGCTACAGAAGAACCATTATGATTTTGCCCTCGCCAAAAAACTTTGTGATATCCCTGTTCAAGATAATCGTTAATTAAGGTAGTCTGGATTTTACCATCAGTACCAATAATTTGCAAAACAACCCGCCCATTATCAGGAATAGCAAATTCAATTTTAGTACTGCTATTAAAAGGATTGGGATAATTATCAAAAAGTTTGAACTTTTGCGATACCGAAACTAATTCTGATGCAAAATCTTCTATACCAGTCAAACGGCTGCTATCTTCTGGATAAAAAGTATAAGCTATGCCCCCTTTATCAAACCAGGATTTCGATAAAGAATATTCACTAAATTTGTAAGCATAGCCCTCACTTTTTGCCGGGTCATGCACGATTGGTCTTCCATTCTCATCAAATCCAGCTAGCATAATCAAATGTCCTGAATACAGGGGAGGCCCTACAGACATAGCAATCCGGCCACCATTGGCAAGCACATCTCGGGCTTGACTCCAACTGCGATAGCGGGTAACGGCTCCATCGAGTCCGTAT
>DATGCI010000031.1:0-3069 GCA_035312185.1 bacterium | reverse complement strand
AAAGGTTGAATTATAACATTTTTTGTGTAAAATTTAACTAATCTGATAAAAGGAGTTTTTCATGATTGGCAGATATATGAACTGTTTTTCGTGCTTTTTTGTGCTTTTACTTTTCCTCCAGGTCGGTCAGGCTCAGCCCCGCAAATATGAACGCAAATCCATTGCCTTTGTCGATGATCTCGTCTATGTTAATTCTACTCAAAGCCTGTCTTCAAATTTAGAGTTAACTTACAGAAATATTGTAAGCCATCAAATCAGGATGAAAAGATTTGATTATAATCCTATTCCAGAATCAGTATTGCGTAAGTTTCAGAGTAAAGCCCGTAATAGAAGAATGAGCATGGAGGAACTTGAAGATCTGCTTGATGAGACAATTGTTCCTGAGATAATTAAATTTCTCGATATAAAAAAAGAGATGCGGGCGCAAAATTTAGTTACAGAAACGCAGAAAAATTCTTTTATAACCCAAAAGGCGCGAGAATCGGGAATCACTGCTCAGCAATTGGAGCAGGTCATGAATTCCTCCTATTTGTTTGTTCCATTTATTGATAAATATGATGTTTCGGTAGATTCTGAAGAAGACCAGCTTAATTTATCAATTTCAGGAGGTCTGATCTGGTATCATGTTATTTCCGAGGGACAATCAAGTCTGGAAAAAATAGCAGTAGTTACTTCTCGAGCCTCTGCTTCTGAAGATACGGAAGATCAAAGTCGGGACAAAGCCCGCAATGAGGCTCTCAAGTCAGCAGCCTTGATCATGGGGCTTAATTTGAAAACCCGGACAAGGGAGCTAGATATGTTCAAACTGCTGGCCCCTATTGCTGAAGTTGATGGCGGAAGTGTAAAATTTCCCTTGGGTGAAAATGAGGGTTTAAAGCTCGATCAGCCCTACTATGTTGGTGAATGGCGCATGAACAATCAGGGCGAGTCTAAATTTTACAAAGACGGTTTTGCAAGAGTTGGAACAATTGCTGATGAAAACTCAAATCAACCCTATATGTCCTCAGCCTGGGCTATTAAAAAAGGCGATTGGGCTCGGGGTATGACTATTATGGAGCACCCCCGCCTGGGAATCGATCTATCAATAAAAACCAGAATGTTTCCAGTCAATGTTGACTCAGGACTATTTGCCGGAGACGATATTACAGCAATTTTTGACAGTTATTCCGGATTTGTACCTGGTCTAGATGTAGATTTCAATGCCAATATAGCTAATATTACCGGTGTACGTCAATCCTTTATTACAGTTGGTTTTACAGGAGCAATTGTTCCTGTAAAAAGCTATGTAATGTATGAAGATGTAATCGCAGAATTTGGAATAGGTAATTTAACTATTTTTGAACTTATCGAACAACGGGATAATGTAAATACAGTTGGTTTTTATGCCGACGGCCATTTTGGTTATCTCAAAAAATATTATTTAGGTCCTTTGGCTTTGCATTGGGGGGCCAAGGCAGGAGTACAGGCTTTTTCTGTAACAGCCGATTATGAAGACAAAGTCAGTTTAATGAATATTACCTTCGGTGGTAAAGTTAACGTTGGTCTTGAATATGCTCTTAATATAGATACAAATATCGGAATTTTCGCCGGTTACAATGCCTTTCCCGCCGCCAATGCCTGGATAGTTAAGAAGGATGGTGATGAGGTGCCAGTCGGCAATCAAATTTTCAAATATTCATGGCCTAAAATATCCAGCATAGGCCAAACCTATGGTATCTATTTTCATTATTCAATTCCATCGCTTTCTTTTAGTCCTGGCGAACTGGTTGCCGATGCCATGTGAGCTGCAACACTGATAAATATAACAGGAATGTGTAATATTAAGCGAAAACAAAAAGAAGAACTGATATGAAAAAAAATCTGATAAAACAAATAATATTTTTTCTGCTTTTAAGTACTTTGGTGTTGGGCAAAGATGCTTTACCCAATTCCCGCCAGGCTACTCTGCTAGAAAACACTTCGCCTTCGGAAGTTATGGTGCGGGCTACAGGAATTGGAATTGGAAAAAAGAAGGGAATTTTCGATAAAGTTACAGCCCAGGAACTCAATAAAAAAGCTGAACTAGATGCTGAAAAAGCAGCTATCTGGTTTTTATTAATGGGTTCAAATGAACCGCTTTTGCAAACTGACCAGGAAAAAGGAAAATTTACAGAGATTCAACAGGACTTCTTTAAAAAAGACAATATTGAAAAATTTATAGTCTGGGAAGCTCAGTATTTTGAAAATAGGATTAAATTAGAAGAACACAAGTTGAAAATTGTAAAAGATTATAAAATAAACAGCAGTCTCTTGAGAGAAGCGCTGGTTAATAGAAATATTCTCCAGGAAAGATCACGGATCCAGGCTAAAGTTGGGTTACCCAGTATTATGGTTTTTCCTGCTCAAAAAGGCGATACGCCACCTTTTGAATTACTGCAAAACAATTCCGATTACAAAATTGGCGCGCAGGTTATCCAGTCCTATTTAACTGCTCGGCAATATGAAGTCATTCTGCCTGAACAGCAGCAACAGATGCAGGAACAGGTAGCCGCCCAATTTGCTCTAAGTGGCACGGCTGAGGATTACAGTTATTTGTTGGCTCTTTCGATTGGAAGTGATGTTTATATTACCTATAATATCTCAATCAGCTCTCGAAAAGTAGGGTCGACAACTGTCAAGAAAGCAACTGTCGGTTGCCAGGCTTATGAAACTACAACCAGTCGACTTCTGGGAACAGAAACAGGCTACAGTGAAGAGCGCCGGGCTCCTGACAAGGTTCTCATAGAAGAAGCCATGCACGGCGCTGTTAATAGTGTTTTGGGAAAGATAAATGCCTACTGGAAAAATGATATTCAGCAGGGACTTCAATACAAGATCAAGGTTAAAGTCAATCAAGTCTATTCTACAGACGAGTCAGAAGAAATTATGTTCGCCCTGGCTGATATTTACGAAAACATCTCAGAAAATATGAAAGAAGAAGGTTTTGGCGATTATACCTATGATGTTCGGCTGTGGATCGATCCCGATAAATTTGACTCTGCGACTGGAATTTACAGAGAAATAAAAACAAATTATAAAGGACCGGGAGAT
>DATGCI010000030.1:0-2234 GCA_035312185.1 bacterium | reverse complement strand
TTATGTCATTGGGATTGATCAATCGGAATATGGCCTGGGAATTACACTGGGCCAAAATGTCTTTGGAAACATAGGCTGGCCGTTGAGTGATTACAATTAGCCCCACTCCAAACTTACGCCCTTCACTGGCAATGGTTTTCAGATATTTATAAGCAAGATTGCTTTTCCCGGATCTTTCCGGGGCGAAATTATGAGCTTCTTCAATTACAAATAAGGTTTTAAAACCGCCCTCATCTCTCTTCTGTTTGGCTCTATTAAAGGCACCTCTGAGTATATCTGCTGCCAGTTCCAATCTCTGCTGCTCCTCGTCAACTCGATTCATGTTGATACAGTAAATTCCTGGTTCTCTTACTCGTTCTACAAAATTATGGGATTCTAGCTGAAAGCGGCCTTCCTGATAACTTCTTTTAATATTATCGACAGTTGCTTTATCAATTATCGGTTCAATATCCTTTTTGAACTCGGAATTGAAATCCTGAATCTGGTTATTGATTATTTTTTGTTTGATGCTTTCTTGTATTTCATCAGGAAGTTGCTCTAATAGTTCCAGAGTTTTTTGGCTTACATAGGGTTTTTGATTCATATCCGTAGTGTCCTGGGCCTTCTCTTCCTGCCAGTGTTTTTTTGCAAGTTTTTTGAAAGAATCCAGATATTGATGATATACTTCCTCGATAGGTTTTTCCAGGTAATTCCGCCAGTCAATATCGTATTCTTGTTCAGTCTCCTGCTGTAAATCTTCCTCAAGCAGTTCTATGAACTTCTCGGATTTATAATTACTCTTGCTCATGGCTGTATTCAGATAATCTTTTTGTTTACTATCCAGTCTGGAAATACCACAAATGCTTTGCAGGTCATCTACATTATCAATTACTCTGGCACTCAAGTTTTCTACTTCCGATTGGTTGGGGAAAATATGATCAGCATCCAATCCTCCTGCGAAATCCTTTCCTGAAGCATATTCACCATGGGGATCAATGATCACAACTCTACCCTTATTCTCTATCATCCAGTTTTTTAGATAATTGCCTACATACTTTTTCACAAAATAGGATTTACCTGAACCTGTTGAACCAAATACGGCCATATGCTTTGATAATATTTCTTCCGGATCGAGACCAACTTCAACTTCTCGATTTGATAAAAGAGTTGCTGGTTTACTACTTGTTTCACCAAAATATTGACGCAATATTTTGGGATCTGCCAGGATTACCTCCTGACCTACATCTGGAGCAGTGCGGTTAACATCTTTTTGAATGCTGTTATCATCAATTATCAGGCGGGATTTAATTCTGACTCTACCGATATTGATGCGATAATTGACCTTTTCTTCTTTTTCTGTAATACCAAAAACAGTATTCAAGATTTCTGAGGCATTGGAAAATAATTTATAGGTCTCGTTTTCATAACTCTCCTCAGACATGGGATAGGTTAGATAGTAGGGATTGATTTTAATGCTGTCAACTATTTGGGCTAGAATAAGTTCATTATCACTAATCTTGATCTGGACAAATTGATCAGCCTTCAAAGGTTTAATTCCCACCATATAAAACTGACTGGAGCTTGTTTCATTTAAGCAAAAGCCGAGCAGTCCTGAGGGCAAAAATTGACTATTCTGATTCCAAATTTCATAAAATTGCTGCTTCAACTGCTCAACTTCGGCTACCTCAGTGTATTCAACCCCGGTTTCAATATTACTTCCCCTTCTGGTACTGTCACCAAAGCCACCGCCAGTTAAATTAAAAGAGCCGGTAAGTCCATACTTATTGTCAATTACATATAATTTTGTATGCAAATTATTGCAGTATTTCAGCTGGCAATTATCTCCCAATTCTTCCACAGCATTAAAAAGACGGTAACCAGATATTTTTACATCCTCTTTCTTATTTAGTCTGATAATGATCTTAAGCTGAAGATCACCGTCAATAATTTTATTCTTTATTCCCTCCGTGAGTAATTTATTTAAAGTCTCTCCTCTAGTCCAGGCTGAACAGATCAGAATTTCATTTTCTGCTTTATTAATGGCCGCTTTGAGAGGTTCTAAATTATTAGCAGAAGTCTTTATCTTCATATACCCTCCTCCTGATATAAGGTTTTGTTAATTGTGCTATCTGGTTGAGAAAATTTCCATAATTCTATCTAATGTAATTAATTCAAAGCTTACTATCAATAGAATTTGTGGAGAATCCAAAATTATGATTGCTTCTATCGAACATACTTTTATTTTCCAGTTCACA
>DATGCI010000029.1:0-3613 GCA_035312185.1 bacterium | reverse complement strand
TAACTAACTGGACCAGTTCTGTACCGCTATTCTGTAAAAAAGAATTGCGTGCCAAGTACCCTGTTATGAGCAGTAAGCTAATAGCTGCAGCCATCGTTACCCACACCAAGTTTCTGGACCTATTTCGCGATTGCTTTATGGACTTTACTTTATCCTGAGATTCAATTCGGTTAAGTAAACGCTTGAATTCGTCATTGGAATTGGGCTTGGGAACATGAAGAGTTCCTTTGTTCAATAGCTGTTTGCCTTTTTCTATTGATCGGGCATTTTGGCTGTTAGCCTGCATCCAGTCAGTCCAATAGGCAACTTCTTCCTTTGAGGCTTTTCCTTTCAGAAATCGGACGAAGGAGTCATCCATTAAAAGTTTAGAGAACTGATTTGGCATTTGTGATTTGTTGGTTATTTGAATCCTGTACTTACCTTAGAAGAGAGAGGGCAAAACCGGATCTACTCAATATTTTTTAAACTTTTTTAAAAAAAATAGTCGAGATCCTTAAAAACAGTAAAATAAATGACTTATCAATGAGAAAGGTGGGTGTTGTATGTCAATTATCGAGGAAATATCGTAATTGATTAATCGCAGAAAACACAAGATTATAAATACTCTGTGCGTGCAGGTCTAAAATTTCCGAAAGTTCTTCAGTTGAAAATCCCTCATAAAATTTTAAATAGATAACTTCTCTCTGGCGGGGTGTTAAATTCTCAATTGCTCTCTTTAGTTCTTTACTGTCCTCTTCTTCAAGATTCAGGATCTCATCCCAGTTGTTGTAGCTGATCAGTGCGTCAAACTCTTCGATATAATAGTTGTTGTTAACATCATCTCTTCGTTGACACGATTTTTTTTTATTAAGTAATTCACGCCGCAAAGAGATAAAAAGATAGGCTTGTACAGAATCGGGGGTAGTTAGGTTTTCACGATACTTCCATACCTGAAAGAAAATTTCCTGAATGGCATCCCGTACGTTTTCAGAATCCGGGGTGATTCGATATCCATAGCTGTAGAGAGAGTTGAAACACTGATTAAAAAGTTTGCCTAAAGCATCTTTATCACCTGATAACACTTTATCCCAAAGTATTTTCAGATCAAATTTTTGATATGCTGATTCAGCAGGCTCCATTTTTTTAAAACTGGGCACAGTATTTATTTTAGACTGTTGCATTAGCGCCATTACATTTCTTAAAAAATTGTTTCAGAAGCACTATTCCAAATTACTAAAAAAAAACTACTATTAATATATTTTAGACCTATTTATCTTAAACTGATTGAATATTTATAATCGCTTTTTTGGAGTCGGTTCAAAATGGTTGCCTGCAATTTATTGAGTATTTGCATAAACCATTGAAGTGAATGCTCTTGCATGACTTTTTTTAAATACTGTTGGAAACTTTTGAATTTGGGAAAAAACATCCTGTAAATTAAAAGAGTGTAAAAGCACAGGTTCTTGAACTAACACATTTATGTGCAAATTTTCAGACTCTATCTACTTTAATATTTCAAATGTAAAAAATACCGATAAATGATTCTATCAATTTCAGAAGCTAGATCAGCTAAAAGTAGAAGCTAGAAATTTGTTGATATGACTTTCTAAATATCTATAATAAATAATTACATGCATATTCAATCAGCCGCCTCTTCTTGTCATTGTTCAATAGTTTATAGATTACCGGTAATTTTATTTTTCAGTTTCATTTTTTTATTTAGTCTCAATTCAATGGTTTATGCTCAGCAATATTTAGATCCTTCCCTTACAATAGACGAACGAATTGATGATCTGCTCTCACAAATGACATTGGAAGAGAAGATTGGTCAGATGACTCAGCTCAACATTACCATGATAAATAATGAAGGTGAACAGAGTGATGTGAGTCTTAATCCTGAAAAAGCACGAAGCTTGCTGAAGAATCATCACATCGGGTCATTTTTGAACGGTGAGGCTGTACCTCCTGAGCAGTGGCTGAATTACATCAATAAACTTCAAAAAATAGCTGTAGAAGAAACCCGGCTTGGCATTCCAATTATATATGGAATTGACCATATGCATGGTGCAAGTTATCTAGAAGGCAGTACCATTTTTCCACATAATATCAATCTTGGGGCTACTTTTAATACCGAACATGCCCGGCAAACCGGCAGAATTACGGCACTTGAATCCGGCCCTTTAGGTCATGTATGGAATTTTGCACCTGTTTTAGATTTGGGAAAAAATCCATATTGGCCTCGTTTCTACGAAACCTATGGTGAAGATCCATATCTGATTTCAGAAATGGGCCGCTCATATGTGAAGAGTTATCAGGGAGACCATGATCTTTTCCCGTATAAATTAGCGGCTACAGGTAAGCATTTTCTTGGATACTCTGTGCCAAGGTCAGGCTGGGATCGTACACCGGTTGATCTGTCGATGCAGACGATCCATGAGTTTCATCGTCCATCATTCCAAGCTGCAATTGACGCCGGCATGAAAACCATGATGTTAAATAGCGGGGAGGTGAATGGAATCCCTGTACATGCTTCAAAGGAATTGCTTACGGACCTACTCAGAGAAGAAATGGGTTTTGAGGGAGTGATTGTGACGGACTGGGCAGATATTGGAAAACTATACAATTTTCATAAAACAGCCCGGGATTATGATGAAGCGACCCTGCAAGCTATCGAGGCCGGTATAGATATGAGTATGACACCAACTTCTCTGGCTTTTAATGAGAGCCTATTAAAACTGGTAAATAATGGATCGGTAAGCGAAGAGAGGCTGGATGAATCTGTCCGGCGAATTTTAAAGCTTAAGTTTGAACTGGGTTTATTCGAACATCCATACCCATCCGGTGAATCTCTTGATGAAATTGGCAGTGATTCTCATAAAAAATTGGCCTTGAATGCGGCGCAGGAATCGATAGTATTGTTAAAAAATGATGACGATATTTTACCATTATCCAAAAACGTTGAGAGATTATTGGTAGTGGGTCCAACGGCTGAGAATAAAAGAAATCTGGCAGGCGGCTGGACGCTTGCCTGGCAAGGTGCGGCTGAAGAACGTTACCCCGAATCGATGAAAACCATTGCAGATGCATTGAGAGATGAATTCCCGAATTCAGAAATCATCAGTATGGAGACTATTGGAAATAAATATACCAATACAAGAAAAGAGTTTAACGAATTGGCTGAAAGTTCGGATGCAATCATAATAGCTGCCGGTGAAGAGCCCTACACAGAATTTGTGGGTAATATCACGAACCTCAAATTGGATGAAGATCAGCTTGACTTGATTAAAGCTGTAAACGAAACGGGTAAACCTTCAGTGCTCGTTTTAGTTGCGGGCCGGCCGAGGGTGATCAATGAAATTGTGTACGATACCGAATCAATAATCTGGGCAGGTTTGCCGGGATTTGAAGGAGGCAAAGCGATTGCAAAGGTGATTAGTGGTCAGGTAAATCCAAGCGGGAAGCTGCCATTTTCATATCCTCAGTTTGTGGGTCACTTTATTCCATACAATCACAAACCCAGTGCTGCATACTATTTTGACGAAACCGTTGCCAACGATATCGTGGTGGACACTGAAGCACTAACGTTGTGGGAGTTTGGTTATGGTTTAAGCTACACCGATTTTTCCTATGAGAG
>DATGCI010000028.1:0-2038 GCA_035312185.1 bacterium | reverse complement strand
AAAGATAAAATCAAGGATCAAGGACTAACCAATATTGAACCCAAATTAACAGATGTTAGTCAAGAATTGCCTCTGGAGAATGATTCAATTGATGTTATTCTTATATCAACAGTTCTTCACGATTTTGTTGAGGTCAATACTGACCAAAAAGTTCTCCAGCAAGTTAAAAGAGTCCTTAAATCTGGTGGTAAATTGGCTATTCTGGAATTTAAAAAGGAGGAAACCAGCCATGGACCGCCAAATGAAGTTCGATTATTGCCGGAAGATGTAGAAAATATGCTTATGCCCTACTCGTTTAAAAAAGAAAAATATGTGGATATGGGTAAAAGCCATTATTTAATGATTTTCAAAGCACCGTAAAATTGGATAATCCTGACCTGGATGAATTGATGAAACCTGGATGTATATAGGACAAAAGGGTTGAATTTTAGGCCAAGAATTCTATTTTTATGAAGTTTATAGTTAATTTGAACCTGCTGAGTTCAGAGAAATTTCCCACATTCCGATAATCTTTTTCTTTCCCCAGAGACTATTGACTTCATAGACAACAATTAAATTATCATAAATATCGATCATATTGAATGAATTTCCGGAAATACTACGGGTATAAACACTGCTCACAGAATTAGCATTCACAATGATAGTATCGTTGATCTTGACTGCAAAAGGATGGGAAGAAGTTCCCGTCAAAACCAGATCAATTTTTTTATCCACAATATCGTATAGTAGATCACCACTATCTTCCAGAAGCCCTTTTTCCCGGGAATGAGGAATTGGAATAACATTATGATGCAGAAATAAACAATTTAGTTTGTCAGGATGTCGATTGAAATGCTCGAGCAATTCAGCCCTTTCAGTGTGGCCAATTATTCCAATACTGGAATCATATTGTGAAGAAGAAATGCCTTTAAAAATTATATGGTCTTTTATGTAGGTTTTGTCAAAATCTCCAAAATAATAAGGAAATAGCCGGTAACCCAGATAATTGATATCACGACCAGCTGGAGTAACTAATTTTGGTGTATCTATTCGGGAGAATAGTTTGGCGGCCAGCTCATAATTACTACGAATTCCTTCCTCGACAATACCGCCACAATGAATTAATAGATCAGCATTGGAAGAATTGATCGTGCTAACTGCTTTATCAAAATGAGTACGCTGAAATTTACTGGAGTGAGAGATAAAGGAATTTGACATCTGGATAATACGACATTTTTTATCACCAAAATTATTGAAAATGTGCTTTTCACGTCGGCTGAAACTCTTATCTACCTGGCTGTCATCAGTTCTTTTGATGCGTACATTAATATTATCTTCATCAATTGAGATGATATTATATGAATTGACATCGCCGTGCCGCGTTTTTTTATCTGATACGGTTCCGGCGTTCACAAAAACTGTGTTTTCAACTCGATAAACATTGGGAAAATGTTTATGGCCCATTAAAACTAGGTCAACATCAAACCGGAGAATCATATCGAGCAGATCACCGGCATTAGCCAGCACATTGCGTTCTCTGCCGGTCATAGGAATAGGTACAACATGATGATGCAAGACCAGAATCTTAAGATCCTTCATCTGATATTTATTAAGAGCATCTTTGATCATGTTGAATTTTACAGTTCCAACCCTGCCATCATTGTCGTCAGCTACACCGCTGTCAACATAGATTACTACGGAATCATCAAAGGTTTTGACTCCACTGGTCTGACCGATATATTTTCTGTATAAGCTAATTCCGCCGCTGCGTTTGTCATGATTTCCAGGAATGACAATATCAGGCCAGCCTTTTTCATCAAATTCCTGGACAGCTTTTTCATATTCACTTCTTTGTCCGCCCTGTGTAATATCGCCAGAGTGGATAAAAAGGTCGTATTGATCTTCTTTGTAATCCTGATAGGCTTTATCAAAGGCTTCCTGGTTGAAATGGGAAGAAACGCTCATGTGTGAATCAGAAATGTGAAAGATTTTCATGCTATTCCCTTGCTATAAAAGTTTCCAGTTTTTGTCGCTCCATAGTTAAAAAATCAGTAAAGGA
>DATGCI010000027.1:0-2387 GCA_035312185.1 bacterium | reverse complement strand
CTGCCTCTGCATGTTAGAACCCATGAGAGCACGATTGGCATCATCATGTTCTAGAAAAGGAATAAGGGCACTCGATGCCGATACAAGCTGTTGCGGCGAAACATCCATATAAGTGACTTCCGATTGATCAACCACAGGTACTTCACCTTTGATTCGACAACGAACAGTATCATTTACAAAATAGCCATCTTCATTGGTCTCAGAATTGGCCTGCGCAATCATTTCACGGTCTTCATCATCAGCGGAAAGGAAATGAACTTCCTCAGTTACTCGGGTTTTACCATTCTGTTTTTCAACTTTCCGATAAGGTGTTTCTAGAAACCCCAGATCATTAACATGGGCATAAGAAGCAAGAGAAGTAATCAGACCAATGTTGGGCCCTTCCGGAGTTTCAATCGGACAAATTCTTCCATAATGAGTATAATGAACGTCACGAACCTCAAACCCTGCTCGTTCTCTTGTTAATCCACCGGGACCGAGTGCAGATGTACGACGTTTATGAGTGGTTTCGGCCAGCGGATTGGTTTGTTCTAGATACTGAGACAATTGTCCGGTACCGAAAAATGTATTGAGCACGGAGGTAATAATTCGTGAGTTAATCAGATTTTGCGGTGTTAAATTTTCGGATTCTCTGAGATTCATTCTTTCTTTAATTGTTCGGGACATTCTGTTGAGAGCAATATTGAACTGGTTTTCCATCTGTTCACTAATAGTTCTGACCCGTCGGTTACCTAGGTGATCGATGTCATCGGGCCCTAGGTTACCTTTTTTCATATCGATAATGTGTATTACGATCTCAATAAAATCGTCTTTAGTCAGCACCTTATCTTCAACAGGGACATCTAGGTCAAACTTTTCATTCATGCGGTATCGACCAACCCGGCCTAGATCATATTTTTTGGGACTGAAAAACATGCGTTTTATATATTTTTCAGCAGTTTCCATATTCGGTGGTTCACCAGTTCTCAAATTTTTATATAAAAAGTAAAGAGCAGATTCTTTGTCAAAAGTAGCTGAATCTTTGCGGAAAGTACTAACAAAAACCTGCCGTTCTATATCATCTTCTGTTGTAAACACAAGCAGTGATTGGATATCATGTTCTTTACAAATTTCCAAGATTTCATCATCAACTTCCTGAAGATCTTTTAGGTCATAAACCACTTCACCAGTTTCCGGATCTACAAGACTATCAGCGAGAACACGGCCCTGGGCTTCTTTCCGGGCTTTTTTAGTGCTGATATCGATTCTTTCTCCGGCATTCAGCAGAGTCAAAATCTCTTCATTGGTTTCATATCCAAAAGCGCGCAATAAAATAGTTGCAGGAAATTTGTGCCTTCTATCAATTACAGTATATATAATGTCGCGATGGTCTACAATAAAATCGACCCATGATCCGCGTTTTGGAATGATTCTGGCAGTATAGATTGTATTGCCACTGGAGTGTTTGCCTTCATCAAAGAAAACACCAGGAGATCTTTGTATCTGACTGACAATGATTCTTTCAGCACCGTTAAAAACAAAAGTGCCCTTTTTGGTCATATTGGGAATATTGCCAAAAAAGACATCCTGTTCAATACCTGTGGAGTACTCTCCTTTTTCAGTATCCTCTTCTCGTACATGGAGGACCAGGCGAACTTTGAGTGGGACAGTATAGCTAACCCCCCTGTCTATACACTCCTGGACATTGTAACGTGGTTCCCCAACGGTGTAATATTTAAACTCCAGCATGTAGTTACCATGGGCACCTTCGATTGGGAAAATGTTGTTGAAAGACGCTTGGAGACCGATATTATTTCTTTCTTCAGGGGCAACATTTTTTTGCAAAAATTCTTCAAATGAACCCTTTTGAATATCCAAAAGATGAGGTATCTCCTGGATAGAAGAAACTTTTTCAAAGCTGTGTCTTTTCGTTTCTTCTTTGTAGTTTGAAGTCAACAGCGTTCTCCTTTTTTTACTAATAAATTAAATACAATAGCAGGCACCCCTTAAATCACTTTAAGGGGGCCTGTTTGGACAAATTTTAAAAAGTGTTCAATTACTTTAATTCTACTGTAGCTCCAACACTTTCAAGTTTTTCTTTGAGTTCTTCTGCCTCTTCTTTGGAAACTCCTTCTTTAACAGGATTAGGAGCTTCGTCAACAAGTGATTTAGCTTCTTTTAAACCAAGGTTGGTTACTGAGCGGACTTCTTTGATCACTTTGATCTTTTTTGAGCCTGCATCTTTTAGAATAACATCAAACTCGGTCTGTTCTTCTTCAGCTTCTTGCTCTCCACCTGCTGCAGGTCCACCGGCAACGGCTACTGGAGCAGCGGCTTCAACATCAAACTTCTCTTCGATTTCCGAAATCAATTCGGAAATTTCCAGCATATTAGCGTTTTCCAGATAT
>DATGCI010000026.1:0-2274 GCA_035312185.1 bacterium | reverse complement strand
TGAGAAGAGCTTGTAAATTGTTTGCAATTTCAATATTCTGATTGGAGATATCACCACCAGAATCAGGGCCCAGATTATTTTTTAATTTATCTCTATAATCCCGCACTGCTCCTATATGAATCTGCATCACCCAGTCAGTTTCTGCATTCAGTTCAGCATAATAATGCATGAGAAAGGCCTTATAATCTCTGATTTCCTGAGCAGTCAAATCCATATTATTTATTGCTTTTTGAAATATCTTATTGGCCCTATTTTTACTTATATGGTAGGCCAGGGGCTGTTCTACTCCATGATCACTGGCCACACAACCTAATTTATCGAAATAGGAATGAGTTTTTTCCAGAGCCTGCATCAGATCATAAACATCACTAATTTCCATATCAGTTTCCGCTGACAAATCTTTAATATCTGAATACCAGCTGGTACTATTGATATTGCTGATCTTATCAGGTCTCCAGGTGGGTAGGAATTTAATATTAGTTACCTCCTGATTGGCTTTTTCATGGTAGGGTAAAGATACAACAGGATCATCGGTGGTACACAGGATTTCTACATTCATATCCTTTAACAAAGGTTGGGGTCTAAAAGAATCTTTATTTAAGGCCTGTTTGGTCTTCTCCCAAATTTCATCGGCATTTTCACAGCATATTAATTTATCAATGCCAAACCTTCTTTGCAAGTCAAGATGGATCCACTCATAAGTTGGATTGGTAGCTATATCTGGAAAAACATCGGAGAGTGCTTTCCATTTTGCATAATTTGATGCTGAGCCTGTGATTTTTTCTTCAGGTACTCCTCTTTTGCGCATTAATTCCCAGACATAATGGTCCGTGGCTGCTTCAACTTCCCAGATATCCTGCCAGCCCTCATTATTTGCTATCTCCTCAATATCGGCGTGATTATGAGCATCAAGGATTGGTAATCCCTTAATAGATTCATACAGATTTTTGGCTGCCCGCTTTTCTAATAAATAATCCTGGTCTAAAAATCCCATTTTATCTCCAAATTTTTTATCTGTTAATAATCAAACAAGGCATTTCTATTTACCAATTACTTTATCGGTTAAGTAATGTAACCAATTTTTGATAAAATTGCAAAATTTACTTACAAAAAATAATTTTAGTCGATTATTACCTCAATTTAACCTTAACAGGATTTTTTACCCGCAGTGCTAAATTTTGAATATATTTATTCCAGGACTTTTTGTCACTAAAATATTTACTTTTATCCCAGCCAGCCCCAGCATAATAACTAACTTTATTATCAGAATTGCAGGATGTAATAATTGCATGGTGATTTTCAATCTTTTTCCCATTCAAATATTTATCGTTTTCGATAACTATAGCTGTGCCAAGATTGCCATTGCCTTTAGTAGCGGGCTCCCAAAAACTTGCATAACCGAGTTTCCCATTGTATTTTACTGAACCTTGTCCCTGATCTTCATGGATTGCCAATCCTATCGCAATTTTGCAATCATTTTCGGCTTCGAATTCGCTCTCGATTCGATTCAGATTCCAGCCTGCATCAAGACTAATTCTTTTTGTCTCACGGTACTGTTTACCATCGATTTCTATCGGGGCATAGGATAACTCAAAAGTTGAGCGGATTGGGCCATTTGTAATTATTTTCCAATCAATGAAGCCACCGGATCCATACATTTCTCCATCTTTCAGAATTGAAAGACTACCACAGCCTCTTGTTGGACCAACCTTATAAAAATCCAGGCCTTCTCCATGATCAGTATGATAGTGCCCATTTTTATACCATTTATCAATGATCAAATCTGAAACACTTATTGCCCAAACATCAATGCCACTATCTGTACCCTCTTTCTTTTCCAATTTTTTACTATACATTCGGTAGGCAATACGATCATTTTCCCAGGCAAAATCATTTTCTCGCTCTGGAACAAAACGAGCATAGGTTTTGGGATCATTTTTTTTACATGAACCAGCAATTAGTTTATACTTCTGCTTTTCATTAGGATTGAGAATAGTTTGAAATATTAGTAAATCACTCTCATTGTTTTGATCGCTGTCAATTATTTGGCTTGGTATAGTTTCGCCCTTTGAATTGATGACCTGAAGGGAATCTAATTGTATTTCTGGATTAATTTGATGAAGCTGTCTTTTTCTAATCTCAATTGTTTCATTCTCTCGATTTAATTCAATCGGATTTTCTAACACGACTTCAATTTTCCCAGGTTGATCACATTGTGAAAGAAACATAACCATTAAAAATATCACAAAATATTTTCTCATAATGCGGCCCTTT
>DATGCI010000025.1:0-2508 GCA_035312185.1 bacterium | reverse complement strand
CCAATACCCTCAATATTCAATTTACCGGCATTGATGCCAATACTTTGCTATCGGAATTGCAGGAAATTGCTGCTTCAGCAGGCGCTGCCTGCCATGCTGATGATGTTAATCCATCCCATGTCCTAAAAGCAATGGGACTATCCGATCAGGATGCAACTCAATGTATCCGTTTTTCACTGGGAAGAACTAATACTCAAAAAGAAATCAAAATTGCTGCTGAAAAAATTATTAAAACAGTTAAAAAATTATCTAAATCAGACGAACCCCAATATAGACCAGTTCAACATAAAGATATTAAATTAACCCAATATACTCATGGTCTTGGGTGTGCCTGCAAATTGAAACCCGATAATCTGGAAAAAATCATAAATAATATCAAAAATCTACCGGATCCAAATATCATTACCGGAATAATGGATTCTGAGGACGCAGCAATATACAAGATTAGTAAAGAGCAGGCCATTGTTGCAACACTTGACTTTTTTACTCCCATTGTTGACGATCCTTTTGATTTCGGCAGAATAGCAGCAGCAAATGCTTTAAGTGATATTTATGCCATGGGCGGCCAACCTCTTTTCGGGCTTAATATTGCTGCTTTCCCTGAAAATAGATTACCACTTTCTGTTTTGAATTCGATAATGGAAGGTGCAAATAATATTGCTCAAAAAGCTGAGATATCTATTTTAGGAGGTCATACAATTGAAGATAATGAGCCCAAATTTGGTCTGGTGGTTATTGGACTCATCAATCCCGACAAAGTGCTCAAAAACAAAGGTGCACAGACCGGTGATGCCATAATTTTGACCAAGCCAATTGGCCTGGGTATCCAAACCACAGCCTTGAAACGTGAACTTCTCACCCAGAATCAGGAAAAACGAATTATCGAAATTATGACCAGACTCAATCGAGGAGCCAGTCAAATTATTGCTGATTATCCGGTCAATGCCTGCACTGATGTAACTGGATTTGGACTGCTAGGCCATTTACAGGAAATATTGACTGCCAGCAATGTCAAAGCAGAATTATTTCTGGATAAAATTCCAGTTATTTCTAATACCCGTAGTCTTATCCGTCAGAAGGTTGTCCCCGGAGGGACGAAATCCAATCTCAAATATATTGATAAGAATGTCCACTGGAGGTCAGTGACAGATTCTGATAAATTGGTTTTATGTGATTCACAAACTTCGGGCGGGCTTTTGTTCACTCTACCCGAAGAATTTGCCGATGAGATAGTTAATAAGCTGCGTGCTAATGGAGATAATGAGGCCGCTATAATTGGGAAAATTGTATCGAATTCTGATGATCTTATTAATATAAACTAAAAATTTATAATCATGGAGTAAAAAAATATGCTGGAACTATTAAGAAAAAGGCGTAGTATTCGCCAGTACAAGGACCAAAGTATCGAACAAGATAAGATCAAATTACTCAAAGAATCCGTGCTTCGCTCACCGAGTTCCCGGGGGCGCAATCCCTGGCGATTTATTTTTGTTGACAAACCTGATTTGATTAAAAAATTAGCCCGGTCTAAACAGCATGGTTCTCAATTTTTGTCTGATGCTCCCCTTGCAGTAGTTATTTGTGGTGATGAGGATAAGACAGATGTGTGGGTTGAAGACTGCTCAATAGCATCAATTATTTTGCAACTCACTGCTCAATCACTTGATCTGGGAAGTTGCTGGGTCCAGATCAGGAATAGAATGCATAATGACAAACTATCGTCTGAAAATTACATCAAAAATCTACTGAATATTCCGGAAAAATTTCGAATAGAATCTATTATCGGCATTGGTTATCCAGATGAAGAAAAGGAACCTGTTTCGGAAGAAGAATTACAGTTTGATAAGCTTATGGATGATTATTTTAATAACACCTAATCTTAAAACTCTTTAAACGGTCTTTAATCATCCTTTAAACAGTATTTAAAAAATATTTCAAAAGGTGTAAACCAGATCAAGGGTTGTAAAGATTTTCCCCAGATTTGAATCAAAGAATATTTGGGGTCCGGATTCCCATATTTTGTTATTTAAAACTACATTAACCTGTAAATTTTTATAATTATATCCTAGACCACTTACAATTCTATAGCTACCGCTTCTACCAATATAAGAGAGCGATGCTTCTCTATCATCAATATTAATTGCACTCATTTTCTGGGAACTATAAAGAGTTTTATTTCGATTGATCCCTATTCTTAAATCCAAATTATTGAAATTCATTTCAAGGCCGGTGACAAAATTTAATATTCCAATATAGGCGTCATTATGGGCCTCATCTATTTCTTCCAGAGATTTAATTTTCATATGATAATAACCAGCTCCTGCCCCTATACCGTAATACAATTTTGAGTAATCATTGATCTTACGCCTGTTAAATAAAAAAGTTCTGGCATTGATATAGATATCAAAAATACCTTCATCATCGGTTTTTTCACCATCTCGAGACATTTCAACTGCAGAATCAATCAGTCTTATCGAAACATTATCATAACGTTTTTCAAAAAATGGA
>DATGCI010000024.1:0-5919 GCA_035312185.1 bacterium | reverse complement strand
ATTATCAGGACTAACTATTTTTATGTCTCTTATAGAACTTAGACCGGGAATTCCAAGGGTATCTATTTCCCATTCAATAATAGGATGCTGGGTTGTATCCATAGTTGTAATATTGAGAGAATTGCTATAAAGATTTGGTTTGTTATTATTGGTGATTTCAGCCGAATAAAGATAGTTCTGGGAGGATTTTAGGTCTGTATCCAAAATAGTGGTATCTTTCTGATAAATTGTATCTGAAATTATTACGCTGGAATCCCGCTTAATTATCAGCCGGCATCCTTGATAACCGTGGTCAATATTAATCTTAAGTAAGGCAGCCTGGGTTCTGATATGTAAGGGAGTTATCTCAATACCCTGTTTATCTTTATCAGGAGAGAGGATATCGCATCTGGTAATGAGAAGGATAAATGTTATTATAAAAATATGTTTAAAGTGGGCCATTGATATCCTTGGTTAATCATTGCTTACTTGAGAAATTATAGTTATTGGCATAAAAATCCAAGTGGTATTGATTTAAAGGAGAGGGGTAGTTGCTGTTTAGCATAAAAACTACCCGGCTAACTGGCAGACCAGATGTTGCCTTTAACATTCCACCATAGATATCCATGTTGCCCGGCATGTCTCTTCGTGATTAGCTCCGTATCACCCTACCTAATATTAACATCTGTAGTTCACTGCTGCACAGTGTTTTATAAATACATTTGACAATATGCGTAGTGCTCTTAAGTCGACAGTTACAGGTTCGATTCCTGTTCAGGGTATTTTTAACAAACTTTTATAAAATTACAATCTACATAAATAATCTATCTCCCCTAATTAATTTTTAGGAGTATTTTGGCATTTACATCTATATAATTTTTTATTTGTAGTTTAGGCCAGACCGCTATATATAAATAATTCTGTAAAATAAATTTTAGTAAAATCATGAATTAAACATAACTTCCTGCGAACTTATCTATTTTTTTCATCTATCCTAAAACGCAAACAAAAAACGGCAGAGCTATGACACCCTGCCGTTTTTTTAGGTCAACAACATTTTACTAATAGGCCATTGTTGTGATTATATATCTGATTATTAAAAATCATCCATATCGTCATCTTCCAGGGGAATCACATCGTCGGGTGTGATCTCTTTGCTGGAGCTAACTTTCTTACTTCCATTATTCCCTGCATGCCCATTACCGGATTTTTTAGTGTTTCCAGTTATGGCCGCCTGGTTTTTATTGGTTCTTTTTATAGATTTACTGCTACTGCCATTCTGACTGAGCCGGAAGGTTTCAACCATACCAGAAAGTTCTTCAGACTGACTGTTAAGTTCTTCAGCAGCACTGGCTGATTCTTCAGAATTGGAAGCATTTTCCTGAGTAACTTCATTCATCTGAGCAACAGCGTCATTAATTTGTTCAATACCATCTGCCTGTTCCTTAGCAGCAGCATCAATTTCATTGATCAGATTGCTAACCTTATCAACACCACCCAGAATTTCATCGAGTTTTGTTGCCATATCACTGGTGATTTCAACGCCATTTTCAGCATTCTCGATTGATTCCTGAATCATTTCGGAAGTATTTTTAGCGGCTTCAGCACTTCGTTGAGCCAGATTTCGAACTTCCTCAGCTACGACAGCAAAACCTTTACCGGCTTCTCCTGCCCGGGCGGCTTCAACTGCGGCATTAAGAGCCAGAAGATTAGTTTGAAAAGCTATATCATCAATAGTTTTTACTATCTTAGACGTTTCATCAGATGATTCTTTAATATCATTTATAGCTTTCTGCATTTCTTCCATTGATTTTGCGCCATCATTAGCAGCTTGTTTGGCTTCCTGAGATAACTTATTAGCCTGATTTGCATTGTTTGATGTCTGCTGAACCATAGATGAAGTTTCTTCAATTGTACTGGAAACCTCTTCCAGTGAACTAGCCTGCTCATTTGATCCTTCTGCAAGTTGCTGACTACCGCTGGAAACCTGATCACTGGCAGCAGATACCTGTTCTACGGCTTCTCTGACCTGTTGCATAGCCTGATCAAGGTTTTCAGCTGCCTGATTGATATCCTGCTGAAACTCTTCTAGTTGTCCTTCATAATCACCCTCTACTCGGGCTGTAATATCTCGATCAGCAATCCTGGCCATAGTTTCAGCCGCAGCTTGCATCGGTGTTACAATATTATCAATTGTGTTGTTTACACCACTGACTAATTGATTCCAGCCACCGTCAAATAGGGAATCATTAGCACGAACATCAAGTCTTCCTTCATCGGCAGCTTTCACAATCTTATCGGTTTCTTCAAGCAGACTATTCATTATATCAACACATTGATTAAGATTATTTTTAATTTCATTAAAATCACCCTTGTATTCATCAGTGATTTTTTCAGGGATATCTCCTTTACTGATGCGATCTACATATTCAGCAGTGACATTAATTGGTCCAACAAAAGCGTCTATAAGATCATTAACACCACCAACTAATTCAGACCATCCACCAGTAAATTGATCGGCATTTCCGCGGGTATCAAGTTGACCATTTTTAGTAGCCTGAATCAATTTATCAGTTTCTTCCAGCAGACCATTCATCACATCAATAGCAGTATTCAAATTATTCTTAATCTCGTTAAAGTCACCATTATAATTATCAGTGATTTTTTCAGGAATGTCGCCTTTACTGATTCTTTCCACATATTCGGCAGTTACATTCAATGGACTTATCACTGCATCCAGAGTATTATTGATGCCATTAACAAGCTTCTCAAAATCACCACCAAACTTTTTTGCATCGCCTCTAGTATCCAGATTACCGGCTACAGCTGCTTCAGCAAGCATATCAGTTTCACTGATCAAATCACCCATATTGTTTCTTAATTCGCCCATTGACTCTGATACATTTTCAAAATAATCTAACATTTTGTTAAAGGCTTTGCCAAGTGAACCGATTTCATCATCGGTTTTAACTTTTACCTTTTGAGACTCAATCTTGAAGACATCTTTAAAATTCCCATTGGCCACTTTGGAGACAATATTTTTCAGAGAAGTCATATCCTTTTCTGCAATATTTTGAGCAGTATCAACCATGGTGTTGATTGGTATGGTAATGGCTTTGATAATGATTTTGGCAGCCACTACACCGACAACCAGGGCAATTAAAGCAACGATAGCTGTTATGATCATTGATCGAACATTAGCAGCCTGGACTTTGGGGCCAAGTTCATCCTGGTCTTCTTTTACAGAAAGTTTTACTTCTTCTATTTCCCCGGCAAATACCGGTCCCAAGCGATCTAGAGTACCATCAATTATTTCATTTCTGTTATTTATCGCTCTAACTACTTTTTGGAAAGCGGTTGCGTATTTTTCTCGAGCCTCCTTTACTTCAGCAAGCAGAGCCCGCCTATTTCTATTTTGCAGTTCATTGTCAAGCGTGTTCAATTGCTGCTGCATTGCTTCCAATTCGGTTTCAACCCGGTCCACATCAGAGCTACTGTTAGTTTCCAGGAATTTGGCCTGATATAGTCGAGCTAATAATAGATTGCGCATAGCCATTCCAGCAACTGTGGAGGCAATGGCATCTCCATCTTCTCTTGCCGAGCGCATTATTTCTGTTAATTTTTCTTCAGCACGAGGTCCCTGGATATCCAGAATATTTTCAGTCAATCGGTAGCGCTCTTCCATATATCCTGTCATTTCAGGAAACGCTCTTTTATATGTCTCAAAATTTTCAATAATACCATCTACCAATTTTGCCCTTTGAGGGTTCTGAATATTCTTATTAGCTGTTTCCAGAAAATCATCAACATTTTTAACATAAGACTCATATTCCTGAATATCTTTTTCATTGTGAGTATCAATATAGTCTTTAACATTCATACGGGTCATCAAAATATTTGCCTGAACACGCCCGGCAAGATTTGCATCTCTAGCCCAACCCCTGTAGGTTTCAAAGCTGCTGCTTGCCGACGAAAGACTAAAGAAACTAACAATTCCTACAACCAGAAGCAAAGCAATCACAATTGCGAAGCCTCCGATTATTTTCTTAGAAAGAGGCATTTTTTCTAGCATAAACTAACTCCTTTTAAATCAAAAATTATTAAATTAACCGTCATTTAAGATAAAATTGGCCAATTAAGGCCCTGAAATAAAAATAAAATAGAGCATAAAAACACAGTTCAACCTCATTTTACTCCTTTTTTACAAAAAAAATTATATTAATTGACCTGAATCGTCATTTCTATAAAACACAGTCATTTCTTAATTATTCTTCGTATCACTAACCCGACTTATTACATTTAAATCTTGCTTGCTTAATATTTTTTGGAGGTCGAGCAACATTTTTACTGTTCCTTTGGTCTTGGCCATCCCCAGGATGAATTCCGTATTTATATTAGTTCCCAGGCTAGGCGTATCCTCAATATTTTCCTGTTCTATATCTTCTACTTCGGAAACAGCATCAACAATAATTCCCATCTGTTCCTGCTTTTCATCACGTTCAACAGTGACCACAATTATACAGGTCAAATCAGTTTCTTCAGTCATGCCCATACCAAATTTTTTATTCAAATCAATGACCGGGTGGATTATTCCTCTCAAATTAATTACTCCCCGAAGATGGTCTGGAGTGCGCGGTACAGGTGTAATATCCTGCATTCCAATGATCTCAATCACTTTGTGGATTTGGAGCCCATACTCCTCATCCCCCAGTTTAAAAGTTAAATATTTGCCTTCTTTTGCTCTGGTTTCCTTAACTTTTGCTTCCTTTTGAGCCATTTTTCTACCTTTTAGTCAAATGTTTAATTATTAACTTTTCAATTACTAAAATTTCAAAACAACTCTAACTCAGAGGCAAATTAAATGCCAACAATTATAAAAGATTCATTTCGCTATCTATGAAAATGACAAAAAACATAGTTTTATTGAGGAAAATTTATAATAAAAGTAAGCTTTTTAATTTTATATCAAAATTTCAAATGACAGGTATTTTTTTCCACTACCGCAGGAAAATATTTCACAATATTGACCTTATAGGTAGTTTCTAGTGATCATTTCAAACTAAAGTTCCCAATAGATATCAGAAAGACTAAAAATTGTAACCCCATGGTTGGAATAATATCTAAAGATTGATTTGAATACGATTGTATTGTTTTTAGAATTATTAATTAACTCGGTTGATGTTATGAAATCAAAAATTAGTTTGAAAACTATTCGTCCTATTTCCAGGATTCTATTCATATTTTTGATTATTTTTTTATTTTTGGATAATTTTATACTGGCCCAGGACATGGCTATCTATCATAGATATAAAGACGACAATCTAGAAATACCAGATTTACCAGCTAATATGACTCTGGAAGAATTTCAGATACTATCCCGAAATCTAAGGATGGCTGATATGGCTTATAGCGCAATTGTTCCTGGTTATGCTCACTTCAAAGCCAAAGAACCAGAATTAGGATACAGAATATTGGGCATTCGGATAGCAGGCTACTCCGGTTTGACCTGGAGTTACCTAAAATTGCGGGACGATGATAGCGTTAGTGATGTATTTGAGACCATAGGGAAATCGGGGACATATAGCACTGTTTTTCAGGCATCTCTGGCCATTACTTTAGCATCCTATGTTTACGATTGGATTCACGGCCGGGCGATTTTGAACAAAAAAAAGGAACTGATCCGCTATCGTTATAGCATTAAACAGAAAATAGAAAAAAATTTATCGCGAATGAATTCCAATAATTTTCATACTTTGTTAACATTTAACTACAATTTTTAATCATGAAAACAAAAATATCTATAATTATAATTTTAATTTTTTTGCCCTGGTTAATCCAGGCTGAATTTAGCATTCAAACTGAATACCGCTATATTCGTAACATAAACAGACAGGCCAACCTTGATTTAATTGCTGATAATTTGAATCATGCGAACAGAAC
>DATGCI010000023.1:0-2097 GCA_035312185.1 bacterium | reverse complement strand
TTGATTATCCGGAAATTCATCAGCCAGTCCGATATTTTTATAGCCCATCTCATTCTGAAGGAAGTAAATCATATTTAGGGTGAATTCCCGGGCTTTTTGCCACATTTTATGGCGCTCCTGTTCATTCTTCTCCAGAATGTTAGTAAAATAGTCATTGCCCTGGCGAGGCCAGTTCAGCATATATTTATTGTTTGGTAATTGTCCATAGGTCATCATTCTTTTTGCTGATATATCACAGGAATGTTTTTGAGTAGCAACTTCCGCACAGCAGCCATCGAATTGAGCCGGATCATAGGAATCCGGTTTCGGTATAGTTCGGTCAACTTCATCATCATATTTTTGTAGAATAGCGACCCAGGTTATATCCTGAATTGCCGGTGTTTCATATTCATGATCAGAATTATCCAGACCAATGTCATACTGACAGCCAGCAGCTGCAGCCAGATCGCCATACTCCGTAGTATCAATAACTATTTCAGGTTTTATACTGATTGTAGTTTCATTTTTTTGGGTAAATATGACTTCGGTTATTTTATTATTGTTTAACGTCAGATTTTTAAAAATAAAGTTTTTGTAAATCGTAAGATTGGAATAATTTTTAGCCATATCGTGGAGAATATTATTGCCAACATGAGGTTCGAAATTGACATGACTTACCCATCCTGTTTTTACTTTGTCAGCCCCTCCATAATAATCGAAAATTCTCTGGCGAAATTCTCCAAAAATACCAGAAGGCAGTTCGTAATTTCCATCAATGCAAGAAACTCCAGCAGCTGTTAACATTCCACCAAGCCAGCTGGTACGTTCTACCAAAACAACATCAATTCCAAGACGAGCAGCTTGAATAGCAGCAGCAATACCGCCTGTTCCACCGCCAGCAACCAGAAGTTGAGTTTCCATTTTTTCTACTTTTTTGCTTTTAATTTCATCTTGTTTTCTTTTCATATTAAGCCTGAATTAGTTAGTTAGGTTATCTATTTAACTTGGAATATAAATAATTTTTTTTTATATTCAAAGCAGTATTAGTTTTTTACTTAATTTAATTTGGTGGCTTATGGAAACAGTTCAAGTATTACTTTTTATCCTCGTTTTTCTTGTCATGGTTGCTCTTATGTTTTCACGCAAAATTCCCGCTTTGATCGCATTGCCTATTATGGCTTTTTTGATTCCGCTAATTGGTGGAGTACCTGTTGACGATATTGTTCAATATGTTATTGGTCATGGCGCTATAAAACTGCACAGAGCATACACAGTCGCAATTTTTGGTAGCATGCTGAGTGTGCTCCTCCAAAAAACGGGAGTTGCTGAAAATTTCATAAAAATTGGCGCTGAACTGGCCGGTGATAATCCCTGGATGATTGCTGCTCTAATGCTGATCATGATTGCTGCTTTATTTACCACTTTAGGTGGACTGGGAGCAGTTATTATGGTTGGAACTATTATTTTGCCGATAATGTCCTCGATTGGAATCGGCCCTTTGACAACTGTTGGAGTATTTCTATTCGGATTTAGCATTGGCGGCATTTTAAATGTTGGCAACTGGGCAGTATATGTAGATGTTCTGGGAATGTCAGTATCTCAGATTAGACCTTTTGCCTTGATAATGTTTGGAATTGCTATTCTGGTCGCTTTAACCTACCTGACTATTCAACTTTATCGCGACGGTCATCAGATAGATTTTTTCAAAATTGGACGGCGAGTTGCCATCATTCTAATTATAATCGCTCTGATAGGATTTCTCGTTACCAGACTTTCTTCTCAGATACGAAGTCAACTCAGTTACATTTTATCTCAAACTGGTCATGTTATAAAATATTTAATCGGAGCTGGTATCATTTTTCTAGTTCTCTTAACATTGTACAAAAAATTCTTTAATCGCGATGAAAAGGGCGATGGAATTTTCTGGCCGGCTTATTTCACTCCCATATTACCGCTTTTACTAATTTTATTATTTAATATGCGCTTCATCTCAGCCTTTGTATGTGGCCTAATTTTTGGATTTCTATCCACCTATAAGAAAGGTAGGCTCAATATGTTTATTCAATCTATTTTCAAAGGCGGAGGCGTAGTAATGCCAGCTGTTGTTATGTTCTTTGG
>DATGCI010000022.1:0-6257 GCA_035312185.1 bacterium | reverse complement strand
CACATCTGGATTTCGCATCCTGACCTGCCTGCCCGATGAAATCACCTTTATTTAATTGGGTGAAATTCTAATCTTATTTCACCGGGTCGATCAAAACCGAATGGGTTCGGGATTTCGCTTCGCCCAAAACCGAATGAGTTCGGGATTTCGCTTCGCTCAAAACCGAATGGGTTCGGGATTTCGCTTCGCCCAAAACCGAATGGGTTCGGGATTTCGCTTCGCTCAACTTTAATTTTTCTGATTTCTGGTTTCTGCTTTCTAGTTTCTGCTTTAGCATTCCCGTTTCCACATACTAAAATCTCCCATCCTTAATTTTAAATCATTCTACATTTCACATTATCCATTCTCAAAGTTTCAAACATATCTTCTGTTAACAAACTCACATATTAACAAAGTCTTTTCGCTCACCACCTTATCTTTAACCTTAAATGAAAAAATTCAAGAAAAGCGCGTAATTCTCGCACTAAACAATAAAAATGGATAAAAAATGAATACTAATAACAACCGAAACAATGGTGCAGCCAAAGAGCGTGTAGAAGCTCGTAATCTGCAGGATTACTATAAAATTGTAGCCTCAAATAAATGGTACATTGTACTCATTGCTCTGATTGTAATTGCCATTGGAACTCACAATGCACTCACTTCCCCATCTATCTATGAGTCCAAGGCCAAACTAATGATCGAAAACCAAAGCGACATGAGCGATATGTTCTCCTTTCAGGGTAATTTTACCAATGAAACTATGGCCAATGAAATTGAAATCCTCAAATCAAGAGAGTTGAAAGCACGCCTGATCATCTCACTATGGGATTCACCATTAAAAGACAGCCTCTTTATTTTAGGAACCCGCCAAATTGATACAACAGAAAGTTTTGTAGGCAAATTCAAAAGTAAAACAAAAAATGCTATCAAGACAATGATTAAAGGTGTTATTGGGAATAGCAATGGGCATGGTGAAGATTCTCATGGTAGCAAACAAAGCAAATACAGTCAACTTAATGAATGGATCTCCAATCGTGTTAAAGAATTACCCCCGGGATTGACTCTTGAAAAATTATACAGTCTGGTCGGAAGCCTGGGCACTAGTTCCTTCAATATTCAACCCAATAAAGAATCAACTATCATTAATATAAGCTATAAAAGTCTGGGTAAAGAAGAAGCTCAACTTGTGCTGGAAAAATTTATCAATATTTACCAGCAGACTGATGAAGAACGCAGTGCCAAGGAAATCACAAAACTGAACTCCTTTCTCAATGAAAAGGTCAAGGAGCGTGAAAAAGAACTCCAAAAAGCCCGCAGCAAAATGGAAAATTTCCAGGAAAAGGAACTTGTTTTTGGAGTGGAAGGCAAAAACCAATCAATACTGGAGCAAACCACTCAAATTGAATCCAAGTATTACAATGCTCAGGCTGAGGTAGAGATCAAACAGCAGGAACTAAAATTGCTACGCTCCCAGCTCTCAAAACGTGAAAGCCGACTGGCCGAGAAAGTGGGAAATGTTATCGATAGTGAATTGCGGGCCTTGCGACAACAACTAGTTAAACTCCAGGCCAAAAAAATTGGTGCTATTAACAAATATCAGCAGGATCATCCGGAAGTTGCCAATATTCAAAATGATATCGATAAGATTAAGAGTAAAATTCAATCTAAAACCAATCAACTCATCACACAGGGCATCTCAGTTGCCGATCCTATTACTTTTTCACAGGAACTGGTGACAAAAATTCTGAAAGCTGAGGCCGAACTGGGAGCCCAAAAAGCAAAAGTCCAGCAGTATAACCAGATCTTTGAAAGATATAACGACAAACTTCAACAATTACCCCAAAAACAACTCCAATATGCCTATCTAAAACGGGAACTGGATGTGCTGGAGGAAAACTATATTTTTCTGCGTAAAAAACAGCAGGAAACCCGCATCAACCGGGCTTTTGAAGCTGGTAAGATTCGCATCATCGACCATGCTTTTACTGCCTTAAAAGTCGAGCCTAATGTCCGCCAGATCATTCTCAACTCTATTCTTATCGGAATTGTTCTTGGTGTCGGATTTGCCTTTGTTAAAGATTATCTCAACAATACAATCAGTTATATTGAAGACCTGGAAGATAAAGATATTCCGATTCTTTCTAGAGTGCCCTATACACTAAATGAAGTCAAAAAGGTGAAAACTGATAATTCAAAAATAAGCCCCGAAGTCATATCCTATTTCAAGCCTCTTCACCCTATTTCAGAGTCCTATCGAAATCTTCGTACCAATATCAATCTTTCCACTGCTGATAAAAAAATTAAATCCGTTTTGATCACTAGCCCCGGCTCTACTGAAGGTAAAACCACAATTGCTAGTAATGTGGCTATCACCTATGCCAATATGGGTAAAAAAACCCTGCTTTTTGATTGTGATCTGCGCCGCTCGCGTATCCATCGAGAGTTTGGCCTACACCGCAAACCCGGTCTGATCCAGTATCTTGTCGATGATCAACCTATCAAAGAAATCATTAAAGAAACTGAACAGGAAAATCTTTTTGTGATAACTTCCGGAGGCCATCCACCCAATCCATCCGAACTCCTCGATTCTCATAAAATGCGGGAACTAATGAATAAATTGGCTGAAGACTACGATAATATCATCTACGATAGCCCGCCTGTAATTCCAGTCTCTGACTCGATGATCCTTTCTGACAAAGTAGATTTCCTTGTCCTGGCTGCCATGCTAGATAATACCCACCAGGCCGCCCTTGACCTGTCAATAGAAAAATTAGAACAGGTTAAATCTAGACCCAATGGGTTCGTCATTAATGGAATTCGTGAAAAGCATCATAAATACGGAAAATATAACTACTACTACAAAAGATACTACCGTTACTACCAGGAGGATGGAACAAAACATAAACATCACCGCAAACGCAATATCTTTCAGAAAATATTTAATGGATAAAATGCTCAGTAAAAGAATACCTGTCCGCGAATTAATCGAATTAAAGGGAAACCGGAAACCGGAAACGGGAGACCGGAAAGAAAAAGTAGAAAGCATAAAAGCACGAAAAATTGAAAGTAAAAGCTGTCATCCTAATCTGAATTATTTGGACTAAACTCTAATTACAAAGATAGAAGCTGTCATCCTAAGCTGAATTATGTATGAGCCATAATACATAATTCAGGTTAGCCCCGATACATTCGGCCCGAAGGGTTGAAAAGGCTGAGTAGCGAACGGAGTGAGCGTTATCGAAGGACGAACCCTCGCAAAGCTTCCAACATATACGAAACCGGAAACCCCGAAAAACTTTTTTCGGGATTTCCGGTTTCCCGTTTCCGGTTTCCGGCCTCCGGTTTCCCGTTTCCGGTTTCCCGTTTCCGCTTTCCGGTTTCCGGCTTCCGATCTTCATCGGGATTTCGCTAATACAAAAATTAATATTTTTATATAAAGGGATTATTATAAATATTAATAAACTAAATGACCTTGCTAAGACTGGCGAAGGGTATAAAATCGAGTTCAAAAAAAGCATAGGCAGTTCCATTGGAAAAGACATATGCGCTTTTGCCAATAGTAGTGGAGGAAAAATTATAATTGGTATTGATGACAAAGGCAGAAAAACAGGCTTCCGTATATCAAATTCAAAAAGATCAAAAATTCAAAATATTGCAAGAAATATGGATCCCTCATTCAATTATCGAATATAATAATATATGGTTTAATATAACTTTTTACAGACCAAACCTTGAGTCGGAAAGTTACCAAAATAGAGTGCTAAATAGAACACATGATTCCGATGTCGGTAAAAATGTCGGTAAAGATGTCGGTGAAAATGTCGGTAAAAAATATAGAAAAAGTAAGATACTGACTAAAATAAAAAATAACCAAAGCTTCACTTATAAATCACTGGCAAAAGATTTTAACGTTTCCCAAAAAACTGTAGAACGTGATATTAAAGAATTAAAAAAAGAAGGTCTAATAAAATATAGGGGCAGTAAAAGATCAGGTAACTGGATCATCATTGGCTAATATATCTATCTGATTCGCCGTATATAAAAAAAACGATAAACTGAGTAACTTCCAAATAAAAAAACTTGCAAATCCTCAAAATAGAAAGCCCAACATGACATCTGAATTATTCGGCCTGACCTCCAATTTCAAAACCAAACCTGTCATCTGAATTATTCGGCCTAACCTCCAATTCCAAAAACACAACCTGTCATTTCGAAGGAACAACGTGACTGAGTCATTGATCCCGAAGGTATTTTTTCGGGAAAATCTCCCAGCCTCGATGGCACAACACCTTTCCCACTTCCAAACACTCACCATATCATTCCGGGAGATCTCTCACATTCGTTCGAGATGACAAGCGTTTTTTCACTCTTCCGGTTTCCCGTTTCCCGTTTCCGGCCTCCGGTTTCCGGTTTCCAGTTTCCGATCTTTCATCTTTAATCATTCTACATTCTAAATTCCAATTCAACATGCCAGGAGATCTCTCCCTCATTTCATTCACTCGAGATGACACGTCTTTTTTCCCTATTCCCTATTCCCGTTTCCGGCCTGCCCCGAAGGTATGTTTTCGGGGCCTGCCCCGAAGGTCTTTTTTCGGGGTTTCCCGTTTCCCTATTCCTGATATACATCAGGATTTCGCTTCGCTCAAAACCGAAAGTCTTCGGGATTTCGCTTCGCTCAACTTTCTGGTTTCTGCTTTAACATTTTATTTCAATGGGGTTCTCAAATTTCAGATTTCCCAGTTTCTGGTTTTCGTCCCAAAATAACATCGATTTTTACTCCAAAATTAGCATACAAACCGGCCATATCTTGTCATTGTAATTATTATTTTCTATATTCTACCATGTTGACCAAAAAAGAAATATTATCTTTCATTAAAAATAATCAGGAATTTTTATCCAGAGAATTTCATGTTACAGAAATTGGTATATTTGGTTCTTTTGCTGATAAAAAACAAAACTCAACTAGCGATATTGACTTTTTGGTAGAATTTAACACTGACAAAATTGATAACTATACCGAGAACAAAGCCCAACTTAAAAATTATCTCGAAGAGGCTTTTGATCGAAAAATTGATATCTGCAGAAAAAAATATATAAGGCCCTATATCAAGGAACATATCTTAAAAACTACTCAATATGCATAATGATCGAACTGCTTTAAAATCGATTCTTGAATCAATCGACAAAATCTTAAAATATTCTTCTGAATACAATAGCGGCGAAGAATTATTTAATGATCAGGAAACATTTGATGCCTGCATGATGAACTTCATTGTAATAGGTGAAATGGTAAACCGGCTAACCCCGGATTTAATACTTTCATCGCCTAAAATTCCCTGGAATCAAATGAGAGGATTCAGAAATATTATTGCTCATGACTATTTTGGTATAGATGCTGACGAAGTCTGGGATATAATTGAGAATCATTTGCCTGATGCCAGGCACCAAATAACTAATTTGATAGAATCATTATAAATTATATTATTTTTTAGAATTGCCCAATAAAGTCGTTCTCACCTATTTTTCCTTATTCCTATTTCTACAATATCCGACTGAAACTTAGCCCCAGATCGTGGTCAGTGATCGGTGAGCTGTAAACTGTTATCTGTAATTCGTAAACTGAAGTCAGTAGTCGGAAGTCATTATTTGGTAGCCCATAATTAAATCTAATAGAAAATAAAAGCTGTCATGCTGAGTAGAGAACGAGGCAAAGCAGAGTGAACGTTATCGAAGCACGAGCCAGGGCAGAACATTATATATAAAACAAGATTCATCAGAATCGATAGCGACAAATAGCGCCCAAAACCTGTCATTTCGAAGAAGCGAAGCCCTGCGAAGCGACTGAGAAATCTCCTAAAACCAATAGCACAAAAACCAGCCACAGATTCACACAGATGAACACAGATTAGTATTGATCTGTTATCGGAATAAAGCTTCATATAAAAATCAAAAGCTGTCGAACAAATTAAGCATTATCGCAAAATAAATCCTGGCACAGCTCCAGAAATATACTCACAAATAGTCGAGTAGCAAAGTAGTAAAAAAATGAGCACCAGTCTAAAATTAATATTCGCTAAATTCGCATAATTCGCGGACAGACTTTCCCGATCTTTTCCCGTTTCCGCTTTCCGCTTTCCTGTTTCCCTATTCCTGATATACATCGATATTTCAACCCACTCAATTTCAATCTTTCATTTTACATTTTACATCTTACATTTTACATTCTAAAACATCAGCGCCAAGAGCCCACCATCCTTTCCATTTGCCCACGAACC
>DATGCI010000021.1:0-9681 GCA_035312185.1 bacterium | reverse complement strand
GGCTGGGCTGAACTGGTTGGCGGTGTCAATGAACTCATCGATGCTTTTGTCGGACCTATCAATGTTACCGCCGAATACGTAGATCGCATTAGTAAAGGCGATATTCCGGAAAAAATTACTGATGAATACAAAGGTGATTTCGACGAAATCAAAAATAATCTCAACCAGGCTGTTGATGTTATGAACGGCCTGCTCTCTGAAACCGACAAACTCATTCAGGCTACTAAAAATGGTCAACTCGATACTCGTGGTAATTCCGAACAATTTACTGGTGGCTGGGCTGAACTGGTTGGCGGTGTCAATGAACTCATCGATGCTTTTGTCGGACCTATCAATGTTACCGCCGAATACGTAGATCGCATTAGTAAAGGCGATATTCCTGAAAAAATCACTGATGAATACAAAGGTGATTTCAACGAAATCAAAAACAACCTCAACCAGTGTGTATTTATCATGAATAGCCTTCTAGAAGAGACCGATAAGATAGTAAATGCAGCAGAACATGGAAAACTTGATGTGCGTGCTGATGCTACTGTATTTGACGGTGGCTGGAACCAATTAGTCAGTGGCGTAAACAATACCATTGATAATATTGTGACACCGATGCAAGCCGCTGCTGAGACAATGGCTAAGATTGCCGACCGTGATATTACCGCTCGTGTAAAAGGCGAATATGATGGACAACTGGAAGAATTTCAGCATGACATTAATGATGCTGCCCAAAATCTTGATCAGGCGATGCAGCAAGTTCGTGATGCAGTAGAGCAAGTTTCTGCTGCTAGTGATCAAGTTTCCAGCGGCAGTCAGCAACTAGCCGAAGGTTCCAATGAACAGGCCAGTTCGCTGGAAGAAGTTTCCAGTACTCTGGAACAGATGTCCTCAATGGTTCAACAGACTTCTGATAATGCCAATCAGGCTAATAAACTTTCCAACCAGGCCAGTAATGATGCTGAAGATGGTGCTGAGTCTATGGAAGAGATGCAAGAAGCCATCAATGATATCAAGGAATCTTCAGACGAAACTTCCAAGATTGTTAAAACTATTGATGATATTGCTTTTCAAACCGACTTACTCGCTCTTAATGCCGCAGTTGAAGCCGCCCGGGCAGGAGAAGCCGGAAAAGGTTTTGCTGTAGTTGCTGAAGAAGTTCGAAATCTTGCTCAACGTAGTGCCGAAGCAGCCAAGAACACTTCTGAAATGATCCAGGAATCTATTGAGAATGCTGAAAATGGAGTAGAAATAACATCAAATATGGCAGAAAAACTCCAAGATATTCTGAGTGGTGCCAAACAGGTTAATGATCTGGTAGGAGAAATTGATGCTGCTACCAAGGAACAGGCCGAAGGAATCGATCAGGTTAATGATGCTGTTGCTCAGATGAATGAAGTTACTCAAGAGAATGCTTCTAATTCTGAAGAATCCGCAAGTGCTGCTGAAGAGCTCAATAGTCAGGCAGAAGAGCTCTCTGGTATGGTTGAAACCTTCAAACTCAGTCAGAATGGCGGAGCCAAAAATCTGAGTGGGCGTAAAAACGTTGCTCAGATAACTGGGAATTCTAAACAGAAAAAGGATAAAAAAGGATCCAATGGCGGCACTAACAAGAAGGACTTTAGTAAATCTGAAAATCAAAAAGAAATTGCTCCTGACGATGTGATTCCACTCGATGACGATGATATGGACGATTTCTAGATTCTGATAACCTTACTAAAGGATTTGGTCGGGTCCTGTGCTTCCCATATAAATAACATGTGGGCCCGGCTAATCCTCTCCTCACTGTTTTTTTAGATTAGTTGTAGAGATCTTTGAAAATCGAAAAAGTTAATAACAGGCTAAATCAAGACCTATACTAACAATATTTCCTTATTTTACTGGTATAATAGAAATTTTCTAAACTTTTTAGCCAGTAAAAGGAAAAATGAATTTATATGAATTTTCAGTCTAAAACGAGATTGGTAGCGATTGTTGACCCAACCCCTACTATATGGCCGAGCCTTATCCATTCCCCTTCTCGCTAAAGGCTCGGCCATCATTTCCCTTTACTTTCACCACTTGCTCAGTCTGTTATTATCTTGGTAAGATTTGAAAATACAAATTCAAAATTATTTACCCCAAACCCCTGCGGTTGATCGGGTCTAAAATAGGCCCGATCAAACCGCCCCTTAATGGATTGATGATTTTATTAACAAGATAATCAAGGAGGTATATAAATTTTTATTACTAAAATGATAATCAGAATATTCACAGAACATTTTTCCAAATAAACTAGGGGAATCTGTGTCAAAAAAAATCTATTGTTAATAGATAATGAATAAGACACAGAAGTAATAAATAATTGATAGGTTCTGAGAATAAACTAAAACTGAAAAGGCGCATAATGGGTACTACTCCTACAACTGAGGAACTATTATCAAAAATTGCTGAACTGGAGTATGAAAATAAAGTCCTGCGGGAAAAATTCCAGCACTCAAAAAATATAGCAGAACAGAAAGCAAATCAAGAGCTTAGTATTCAAGACCTAAATAGAGAAAGCCATGCCTGTCATATTTATAAAAATGAGGAAGAATTTAGTCACATCCTTAGCAAAATTGTGACCAGCAGTACAAACAATTCTACAAAACTTGTGATCATAACCAATCAGCAGGAAAAGATAAAAACAGTTTTATCAGATAATCACACTGATCTTGTGAATCTTATTGAATCCGGCCGCCTCGATTTTATTTCTAATCCTCGGCCCTATTTCCAAAATAACAAAAATATCTCACTAACTGAAAACCTCTTCAATCAAAAAGATAAGGATTCTCACTCCGAGCAGTTTGATAATACAATGGTACTTTTTTCATTGAACTGGGAAACATTTCATCCGGATAGTATTCTTGAGCATGAAGCCCGAATGAACTACCAGATTCCTGAAAATTGTTCTTATATTTGCCAATACAATAAAAATCAGATCCCAGCCTCACTCCTTAAAGGTCTGCTAAAAACCCATCCTATAATTATTGATGGTACTCATATTAAACGTAACTTATATTATCTGCCTCCTGAAGACTTCTTGAGCGAGAAAAGAGAAACTCGAGAAGTTAATCAATGGATGGATACTATCGAAGAACAAGGGCATAAAGACCATTCACAACCACTTGATATCAAATATAAACAATTATTTAAAAATGATAATGATGCAGTTTTTATTCATGATTTGCAGGGTAAAATCTATGAAGTCAATAAGAAAGCCTGTGATCTGACAGGCCGTTCAAGATCAGATCTCATAGACAGTAATATCAAAAACATGGTATGCAGCATAGAAAATGAAGAGGCAGATAGAGCTCTCAAAAAGATAGAAAAACAGGGCCATATTCGCATGGAGACAGAACTTAACTATTCTGGCCGGGGTAGTTTCCCTGTTGAGGTAAGTGCCCGCTTGATTAATGGAAGTACCAATCTTGTCCAGGGGATTGTCAGAGATATTACCGATCGAAAAAAAACAGAATATAAACTCAAATCCAGCGAGAAGAAATACCGCCAGCTTATCGAAACCACCGGTGATATTATTTTCAAACATGATGTTCAAGGTAAAATTACTTTTATTAACAAAGCAGGTTTGAAATTTAGCGGGTATACCAGAGAGGAAGCACTTGGCAAGGATCTGACTGATTTTTTACCACCTGATGAAATTCAAGGCCTGATTGAAAGGAAGGAAAAAAGAATCGAAGGCGACGATGATCATTATCAGTTTGAAACCCGTTTAATCAATAAAGACGGTGAGAAAATTGATGTTGATGTACACGCTACTCCAATAATTGAAAACGGGTCATATCAGGGCTCACTAGTCGTAGCTCGTGACATTACTGAACGTAAACAGGTTCAAAGAGAAAAGAAAGAGCTGCAACATCAGAGACAACAAACACAGAAGTTGGAGACCCTGGGGACTCTGGCCGGTGGCATTGGACATGATTTCAATAATATTTTGACTCCCATTCTGGGTTACTCTGAAATGATCAAACAAAACTTTGACAATAATGATCCCAATCACCAATACATTAACGAAATTATAAATGGTTGTATTAGAGCTAAAGACCTGATTTATCAGATGCTAAGTTTTAGCCGTGAGACCAGTCATGAGCGACGCCCTCTTAATATTATTCCCATTATTAAAGAAACTCTAAAATTGATCAGATCCTCTCTACCCCGTACAATAAATATTAAGCAAAATTATGAGTCACCCTGCCCTATTATCAGTGCCGATCCAACGCGTATCCATCAGGTCGTCATGAATCTATGTACCAATGCCTACCAGGCAATGGAAAATCAGGGCGGAGTTTTATCAATCGAAGTCAAGAAACTCTATGTTGACGAAAACACCAGTCGAAAATATATTGATCTTGATACCGGGGATTATATCAAGCTCAGTATTAGTGATACGGGAGTTGGAATGGATGAATCCACCCTCCAACATATTTTTGAGCCCTTTTTCACAACTAAAGATGAGGGCACAGGCATGGGGCTGGCTGTAGTGCATGGTATTGTAAAAAGTCATGATGGCCGAATTAGTGTGTATAGTGATTCGGGCGAAGGTACAACTTTCAATCTCTATTATCCTGTTATTGAAGATCAGCAAAGTCATGACCATGATTCTGATTTTAAGATCGAGCAGGGCAATGAGACGATTCTCCTTGTAGATGACAGAGAAAATGTATCAAGTATTATCAGCCAGATGCTCAACCAGCTCGGTTATCACGTTATTATTGCCAATTCTAGCAAAAATGCTGTGGAAATCTGTCAGCAGCATCCTAATAAATTTGACATTGCTATTACTGATTATATTATGCCGGGAATGTCGGGTATTCAATTATCACATAAGTTACGCGAGATCAACCCAGATCTTCCAATCATAATGATCAGTGGGCATGGTTATAATATTGATAATAAGAAGTTGAAAAAAGCGGGAATTCAAACCCTGGTTCACAAACCTATTATGAGTCAAAAAATTGCTAAAACTATACGGGAAATTCTAGACAAATAGTACTTTGAGTACTTAAAAAATTGTTGAAGCTGTTATTTTTTATGAACAAATACAACTTGTGGGCACCAATAATAGTATTATTCCATATCAATAAAAGGATAGCTCTATGAATAATCAGAAAAACCCATTCTGTGAACACCTATTGGATGAAGCTCCTTTTGGCTTTGCCCTTCACAAAATAGTTTTAGACAATGATAATAAACCGGTTGATTATACCTATATTAATGTCAATAAAGAATTTGAAGATATTACCGGCTTTGATCGGAATGAGATACTTGGGAAGAAAGCTACTCAAGTAACACCTGCGTTCATCAATAATAATCCCGAATGGATGAATCTGACCGGTAAAGCTGCTCTGAAAGGCAATTCAGAACAGATGGAGCACTATTTCCCGGCTTCCGATAAATTTTGTAAGATTAAGATCTATTCACCTCAAAAAAATCATTTTATTACAATTTTTAAGGATATAACCACAGAAATAAAGATGGCAAAATCAGCCAGGCAATTCTTAGATCCTGAGGAAGCTGAAATAGATTATCAAAAAATTACTGATAATTTGCTGGACATAACAAAAGCAAAATTCATTATTTTTAATCAGTTTGGAATAGATGGACAAAGTTTCACAACTCGGGCAATTTCCGGCAATACTAAAATGATAAAAAAAGCCACCAAAATTTTAAACACTACTATAATTGGACAGACCTGGAAACATGATCCAGCTAGAGCAGAAAAAATAAAGAATAATACAATTACCTGTTTCTCCAGTTTAAGTGAACTTACCGAACAGGTTATTTCTGATAAAATTATAAAAACTATTGAAAAAGTATTTAATGTTGGTCAAACTGCTATCGCCAAGATAACTAAACGGGGCCACATGCTGGGTGACTTCACGATCATTATGCCAAAAGGTAAAAGGCTGCAAAATTCTAAATTAATTGAAACCTATGCCCAGCAGGTCGGCCTGTATCTCGATAAAAAGAAGGCAGAGCGCAAGCAACAACATAGTGAGGAACGCTATCGCTCGCTAATTGAAGATGCTTCGGCTGGTTTTATTGTTACTGATCTTAATAACAGGATTACTTTTGTAAACCATAAATTTGCTTCTATGCTAGGATATGAGCGAGAAAATTTAACCGGAAAGAAGATCCAAAAAATTAGTCCTAAGGCTGAAGAAGATATCCTGAAAAAGGAAAACGAAAATCGAAAACAGGGTAAAAGTAATAGCTATGGAACCCGATTTATAAAAAAAGATGGTGAAAAAATTGATGTTCTTATTCACGCCTCACCCTTCCGTAATTACCAGGGAGAATTGCGGGGCTCTACTGCCATTATCATGGATATTACTGCCAGAAAAAATGCCGAGCAGAAATTGAAAAAAAGCCGGGAAAGATTGAAACTGGCTATGGATGCTGGAGAACATGGATTCTGGGATTGGGATTTAACCACCGACACAATTTATTTTAGTCCCAGTTATTACAAAATGTTAGGATATAAATCCGGTGAACTGCCTATGGTAAAAGAAACCTGGATCAATCTTATCCATCCTGAAGACCGAAAGCAAATTGTTCCTCTGGTTCAAAGTTATGTTGCCAATGCCGAACCCTTTTCTATAGAATATCGAATGCGCTGTAAAGATGGAACTTATAAATGGATTTCCAACCGGGGAAAGAGCTACCAAAATGATGCCGATGGTGTACCTGAACGAGCCATTGGAATTCATGTAGATATAGACGAATTAAAAACTGCTAAGAATAAATTAGACAAAGAGAAACAAAGACTCCAGACAATTCTAGATGGGATGCCTGATATTATTGCTCATCAAAAACCTGACCATACAATAATTTCCTATAATAAAGCTGGCTATAAGATGCTGGGGCTCAGTCCTGAGGAGGTAAAAGGTAAAAAATGTTATGAATTGTTGGGGCAAGAAGAAGAATGCGATATCTGCGCCACCGGTCAAGCATTAAAAAGTAAACAGACTGAAACTGAGATAAAATATGTTGATTCTATAGATAAATATTTCAGAGCTATAAGTACACCTATTTTAGATGACGACGGTAATGTGTCTTTTATAATCGAACAACTGCAGGATATTACTGAGCAAAAAATTGCTGAACAAAAGCGAGATCAATATCACGAACTTCTTAAAAGCACTCTGGAGGCAATTGATAGCCTAATAATAGTTATTGATAAAGACCACCGGATTATTTTGAGTAACTGGAAAGACCATGAGTGGGTTTCAAAAGAAAAAAGAGAAAAACAGCCTTATTGCTATAATGCATTAAAGAATCTTGATAAGCCCTGCGAAGGTTGCCCTCCTACTAAAACTTTTCAAGATGGCAAAGCCCGCTGGTATGAGGATCAAAATCCTGTCGATGGTAGTCTCAAAGAAATCAGTGTAATTCCAATCTTCAATGATAAGGATGAAGTTGAATATGTATTGGAGAATGTTCGGGATGTAACTGAACGCAAAAAAGCCAAGCAGGCTCTAGCCAAACGCGAAAAAATGTATCGAGAAATCTTCAACAATGCTAATGATGCCATGTATCTTCATAAGATAACTGATGAAGGTAAGCATGGAAAATTCATGGAAGTCAACAGGGTCGCTCAAAAAATGCTCGGTTATTCAAAATCCGAATTTATGGATATGACACCTCGAGATATTACTGCCGGTGGTAATGATGGAAAAAGCCAAAAAATATTACAGGAAACAAGTGCAAGGGGTCATAAAACTTTTGAAATAGAGCACAAATCCAAAACTGGTCAGGCAATACCTGTTGAAATCAGCGCTCATTCATTTTATTTAAACAGTGAAAAATTAATACTATCTATTGTAAGGGATATAACAGAACGCAAGAAAACTGAAAAAAGACTTAAAGAAAACGAAGCTCAATTCCGAACTATTTTTCACTATTCTCCGCAACCCATGGCTTTAACAGAAGCAGTTACTGGAAAAATTATTGAAGTAAATGACATTTTTTGTGAGAAAGTATGTACAAAACGGGACGATATTTTAGGCCATACAACAACAGAATTGAATTTTTATTCTGAATCAGATCGTGAAATTTTCAAGAAAGAAATCATGGAAAAGGGGTCAGTACGCGGACTTGAAATGGAATTTAAAACGCTTGATAATTCCAAAATCATCGCCCTAATGTATGCCACTTTTATCAGTGTTAATAGCCGAAGATATGTACTCACGATTTTTTATGACATCACTCAACAAAAGCAATATGAAAAGCGGCTCAAGAAAAAAACCAAGCAACTAAAGAATGCTCAGGAACTAGCCCATCTTGGTTACTGGGAAGTGGAATTGGAAAACGAAGAGATCGATTGGTCGGAAGAATTTTATCGTATTTGTGGATTTGAATCTGAGAATGTAAAACCATCTTTGAATAAATTTTTTGAAATCATCCATCCTGAAGATCTGGAAGAAGTCAAACAGACTTTTCAAACTGCAATTGATCAAGGTGAAGACTACATTATTGAAAATCGCATTGTTCAGCCAGCTGGTGAAATTCGCCATGTTCTATCAAGAGGTACGACAACAGTTGACAATAATAAAACTCAAAAAATTTCCGGTTATTTACTCGATATTACCGATAGAAAAAAGGCAAAGCTGGAACTGATTGAAACCAATCGCCATCTAGAGGAAGCCACTGCCAAAGCCAATCACCTGGCTGCCCAAGCCGAAGCTGCCAATATAGCCAAGAGCGAATTTCTTGCCAACATGAGCCATGAAATTCGAACACCTTTAAATAGTGTGGTTGGATTTACAGAACTTCTCCTCGATACAGAGCTGAATACAACTCAACGCAGCTATCTGAATAATGTGCAGGTTTCAGCCGATTCGCTGCTGGATTTGATCAATGATATTCTGGATTTTTCAAAAATTGAAGCCGGCCGTCTTGAACTGGATCCTGTTCAGACAAATCTTACAAAGCTGCTGGAAAATAGCACTGACATAATTAAAATCAAGGCTCACGAAAAGGGACTGGAGCTTCTAATCAATATTGACCCCGATCTCCCTGAAAATGTAATTCTGGATCCAGTTCGGTTGCGTCAGGTTCTGGCAAATCTGCTGAGCAATGCTATTAAATTTACAAAAGAAGGTGAAATCGAACTTCAGGCCAAACTGGAAAGCCAGAAAGATAACCATGCTCACGTAACATTCGCTGTTAAGGACACGGGCATAGGCATCAATAAGAAACAGAAAGAAAAAATATTCAGGTCCTTCACTCAAGCCGATGGTTCGACAACCCGCAAATACGGAGGAACTGGTCTGGGCCTGACAATTTCTAGTCAGCTCGTAGAAAAGATGGACGGAAAACTTCAGGTTGAAAGTCAGGTCGGCCAGGGATCCCGATTTTATTTTACTCTTGATTTAGAAATAGTCAGCGATCCTGTCCATGATCACAAAGCCATTAAATTAAAAAATACTCTAGTAGTTGATGATAACAGAAATAACAGGATTATTCTCAAAAACATATTGGATAAATGGGGCATCAGTAGTATTCTAGCCCGCAATGGTGGTGAAGGTTTGAAGAAATATCGAAACAATAGGGATACCATTGATCTGGTCATAATTGACTATCATATGCCAGATATGAATGGATTGGAACTAGCCGAAAAAATGACTCTCAATAAAGAAAGACATCCAGGAA
>DATGCI010000020.1:0-3986 GCA_035312185.1 bacterium | reverse complement strand
TTTCCTAAAGAATTTGCAATAAATGGAAAAAACAAATAAAATGACAACAGGAAAAGTATCAGGAATTATAGCCAACCTTGTGTATGTTGAGGTTGACGGTCCTGTTCAGCAAAATGAAATATGCTATATCGATTTAGAAGGTACTAAATTGATGGCCGAAGTAATTAAAGTACTCGGTACGAAAGCGTATGTTCAGGTTTTTGAAAGTACCCGTGGACTTAAAATGCATAACAAAGTTGAATTTACCGGTCATTTATTGGAGGTAACCCTGGGACCAGGTATCCTTTCCAAAAATTTTGACGGGCTGCAAAACGACCTGGACAAAATGGAGGGAGTTTTCTTACAACGAGGAGAACAAACCAACCCATTAGAAGATGATAAAAAATGGGAATTTAAGCCCATAGCTAAAGAAGGAGATATTCTTGAAGCCGGTGGTTGGCTTGGCGAAGTGACCGAAAACTGGATGCCCCATAAAATTATGGTTCCTTTTAAATTCAAGGGGAAATATACCGTAAAGAGCGTAGCTAAAGAAGGAGAATATACCATTAAGGACGTTATTGCGGTGGTTACTGATGAAGAGGGTAAAGAGATAGAGCTGACCATGACGCAAAAATGGCCCGTTAAATTAGCCATTAAAGCATACAAAGAAAAACCACGTCCTTTCAAACTACTGGAAACGGGTGTTCGGGTAATTGATACGTTAAATCCAATTGCCGAAGGAGGTACCGGATTTATTCCAGGGCCTTTCGGAACAGGAAAAACCGTATTGCAGCATGCGCTTTCAAAACAAGCCGAAGCCGATATGATTATTATGGCAGCCTGTGGTGAGCGTGCTAACGAGGTGGTAGAAATTTTTACCGAATTTCCTGAGTTAGATGACCCTCGGTCGGGCCGAAAACTGATGGAACGTACCACCATTATTGCGAATACATCCAATATGCCGGTTGCTGCCCGTGAAGCTTCTGTTTATACTGCAATGACCATTGCCGAGTATTACCGGGCCATGGGATTAAAAGTATTACTACTGGCCGACTCTACTTCTCGTTGGGCACAGGCATTGCGTGAGATGTCGAACCGAATGGAGGAATTGCCAGGACCGGATGCATTCCCTATGGACCTGCCGGCTATTATTTCAAACTTTTACTCAAGAGCAGGGTTTGTTTATTTAAATAATGATAAAACAGGGTCAATTACGTTCATCGGTACCGTATCTCCTGCGGGAGGTAACCTGAAAGAACCGGTAACCGAATCAACCAAAAAGGCAGCCCGCTGTTTTTATGCATTGTCTCAGCAACGCGCCGACAGTAAAAGATATCCCGCTATTGACCCGCTGGATAGTTATTCTAAATATGCCGAATATGCCGAAGTAGAAGAGTATTTCAGAAAAAATATCGATCCCGAATGGCCCGAGAAATTGAGCTTACTCAGAAATGTTTTAACCAGAGGGCGAGAGGTTGCAGAACAGATCAATATTCTTGGTGATGACGGGGTTCCGGTTGATTATCATATTACATTCTGGAAAGCTGAAGTGATTGATTTTATTATTCTTCAGCAGGATGCTTTTGATGAAGTCGATAGCTCAACATCTTTGGAACGACAGAAATATATGTTAAATAAAGTACTGGAAATCTATCATACAAAATTCTCTTTCGAATCATTTGAAGAAGTAGCCACATACTTTAAACGGGTTATTAATCAAATGAAGCAGATGAACTATTCGGAGTTTGAATCAGACAAATTCAAACAAAACGAGAAAGAACTTAATACCATAATTGACGAAAAGAAAGCTGAATAATGGAAACAAAAGCATTTCAAAAAATCTATACAAAAATCACCCAGATTACAAAAGCAACCTGCTCGTTGAATGCCACGGATGTTGGTTATGATGAGATTGCTGTTGTGAATGGCCGAATGGCTCAGGTGGTGAAAATTATTGGCGATGAAATAACATTACAGGTTTTTGGTGGTACCGAAGGTATCCCTACCAATGCCGAAGTGATGTTTTTAGGACGCCCTGCTACCTTAAAGGTAAGTGAAGAACTTTCCGGACGTTTTTTTAACGCCTACGGAGACCCTATTGACGGAGGTCCTGAAATTGAAGGTGAAGAGAGACAAATTGGAGGCCCATCGGTAAATCCGGTACGACGAAAACAACCCTCAGAATTTATTCCTACCGGTATTGCCGGTATCGACCTGAATAATGCCCTGGTTACGGGACAGAAAATTCCTTTCTTTGCCGACCCCGACCAGCCTTTTAACCAGGTGATGTCGATGGTAGCCCTTCGTGCCAAAGCCGATAAAATTATCCTGGGAGGAATGGGATTAACCAACGACGATTATTTATATTACAAAAATGTTTTTAATAATGCAGGGGCATTAGACCGCATTATCAGTTTTGTAAATACAACAGAAGACCCACCGGTAGAGCGTTTGTTGGTACCTGATATGGCATTAACGGCAGCCGAGTATTTTGCTGTAGACAAAAAACAGAAAGTATTGGTGCTTTTAACCGATATGACTCTTTTTGCCGATGCATTAAGTATTGTTTCGAACCGCATGGACCAGATTCCTTCAAAAGACAGTATGCCTGGTTCGCTATACAGTGATTTAGCCAAGATTTACGAAAAAGCTGTTCAGTTCCCTGATGGTGGTTCTATTACGATTATTGCTGTAACAACTTTGTCGGGAGGTGACATAACGCATGCTATTCCTGATAATACGGGATATATTACCGAGGGTCAGCTTTTCTTACGTAAAGATACTGATATTGGAAAAGTAATTGTCGATCCTTTTAGAAGTTTATCCCGGTTGAAACAGTTGGTTATTGGTGATAAAACACGCGAAGACCATCCGCAGGTGATGAATGCTGCTGTTCGGTTATATGCTGATGCTTCTAATGCCAGAACCAAACTGGAGAATGGTTTCGACCTAACAGATTATGACGAGCGTACCCTTGAGTTTGCGGAAGATTATTCGGAAAAATTACTGGCTATTGATGTAAATATCGAGGTGGATGAAATGTTATCCACATCCTGGAATTTATTTGATAAATACTTTAAACCTGCTGAGGTAGGAATTAAAAAGAATTTAGTAGAAAAATACTGGCCAAAAGATAATTAAGTTAAATAGTTTAGAGTTCAGAGTTCAGAGTTAGAGAAAAATGGTTTTAAATTATGGCTACTGTAGAAAGATTTGAAGATTTAATCGCTTGGCAAAAAGCAAGGCAATATGCTCATGAAATTTATGAGTTAACCTGTCTTGAAAGATTTTCTCGCGATTTTTCTCTAGTTGATCAAATAAGAAAATCTAGTGGTTCAGTAATGGATAATATTGCTGAGGGTTTTGACAGGGGAGGCAATAAGGAATTTATTCAATTCTTGTATATTGCTAAAGGGTCTTTATCTGAAACAAAATCTCAGTTATATCGTGCGTTTGATAGAAATTATATCAATAATGATGTATTAGATAATAAATTAGAGAAAGCCGATGAACTGGCTAAAATAATCGGAGGTTTAATAAGTTATTTACTAAATTCTAAATTTAAAGGTAGAAAATTTAATATCAAATCAGAGAACTAAGAACTAAGAACTAAGAACTAAGAACTGAGAACTGAGAACTGAAAAACTGTATAGTTTATGGCAATAAAGTTTCAATATAATAAAACATCATTACAGCATCTAAACAAACAGCTTAAAATGCGTTTGCGGGCTCTGCCTACTTTGCAAAGTAAAGAAGCGGCCTTACGGATGGAGGTTAAGCGCGCCAAAGACCAGTCGGAAGAGCTGCTTCGGAAACTCGAGAAGCAGATGAAAGAGTACGAAGATATGGTAAGGCTTTGGGGCGAATTTGAGCAAGATCTTATTACGGTTAAAGATGTTAAAATGTCCTCTAAGAAAATTGCCGGTGTGAAAACACCTATCTTAGATGATGTGATTTTTGAAATCAAGGACTTCAGCCTGTTTAATAAACCCAGTTGGTTTTTGGGC
>DATGCI010000019.1:0-2493 GCA_035312185.1 bacterium | reverse complement strand
ATCTGACCATCGTGCCTGTTTCTGGATCCATCTTGACATTGCTGGTCTCGGGAACCTGTTTGATTGGTACGATTATTTTCACTTCATCACCCTGTATTTTTTTAAATTTTATATTTCAAGTAATTATCTAATCAATCATGTATAAATTATTTTACCCAGCATAACTGATCTATCAGCACCAGTTGCATTAGGAACATTAGCAGGAATTTCCCAGACACGGAGAGCAGCCAACATAGCAAAAGCCAGAGATTCCTTGGCATCAATATCAAGATTATATTTATGAGGGCTGCTGAACTCCACATCCTCAAATAATTCTTTCAAATATTGCATAATAAGAGGATTGCGAGCTCCGCCTCCGCTAACAACTATTTCATCCAGTTCATATTGATCAGCAAAAAATTGTTTATACCCTTTAAAAATTGTCTCAGCAGTAAATCTAGTTAAAGTTGCTATTAAATTCTGGAAATCTTGTCTGGTTTTTATTCCATATTTCTCGACCAAGGATTTAACAAATTGAGAACCGAAAACTTCTTTGCCAGTTGATTTTGGAAGCGATTTCTCAAAATAGGGATTGTTGTGAAGGTCTTCCAGCAGTTCTAAATCTATTTTTCCAGCTTTGGCCCATTTTCCATCTCGATCATAGGTCAATTTTCCCTGTGTTGCCAAACTGATTGCCCCATCAATTAAACCATTACCTGGCCCCGTATCCAGAGCATAGATATCCTGATTGGATTGTGCATTTTCAGGTATAATAGTAAAATTTGCAATCCCACCAATATTTAACAGCAGAAATGTTTTTGAATACTTATTAAACCACAAATAATCAATAAATGGCACGAGCGGAGCACCGGAGCCACCAGCCGCTACATCATTAACCCGAAAATCAGCAATTACCGGAATTTCAAGATCCTCAGCAAGCACAGCAGGTTCTCCTATTTGCAAAGTGGAATGGCCGTGTTCATGCCAGATTGTCTGCCCATGAGAACCGATCACATCTATTACCGACTTATCAATATTGTTTTCTTTAAAAAATCGCTCAACCATTTTTGACCATTGCCGACTTATATCAAAATTAGCCCGGCAAATATCCTGTGTCTGTCCGGTTAATTTATCTTCAATATAATTTTTGAATTTAGGATCATATTGATAGGAGGCAAAATTGATCATATTTGCATCCAGATCTTCACCTTTACGGATTATTTCCACCTGACAGATATCCAGTCCATCCATTGAAGTACCGGACATTAAGCCAAGGGCTACCAATTTGTCTTTTTTATGTAAATTGCAAATTTCCATATTTGCTCAACTGTTTCCTGTCTTTTTAGCAAAATTGGATATAAAATAATTCAAAATTATTAACACTTAATCCTGGTCTTCTTCAAAGGCAAATCGGATAAAGCCATCATGTTCTTTTATTAATTTTTGGGCTTCTTCATAAGATATTCCCAGTTGAGCCATAACAATGCCCTCTTTGACATGTTTATTGGCTTTGTGTAGATATTCATAACCTTTTTCTCGGGAAACACCAGCCAATTCGGAAATAATACGAGTACCTCGATCGACAAGTTTCTCATTAATAGCCATATGATCGACCATATAATTTCCATAAACTTTGCCCCATTTGACCATGGCAGTTGTTGTAATCATATTGAGCACCATTTTTGTTGCTGTGCCGGCTTTCATTCTGGTGGATCCTGTTATCAATTCCGGTCCGGTCAAAACTTCAATAATAACATCAGCATTTGCATCGAGGTGTTCTTTATGGGTACAGGTCATGAAAATAGTTTTGCATCCAATAGAATTTGCATATTCAAGCCCGCCATGAACATAAGGTGTAGTTCCACCGGTAGCAATTCCCATCAGAACATCAGAACCTTTTAAGCCATATTTTTTGCAATCTTTTTTTCCATTTTCAGGATAATCTTCGGCTGATTCAACTGCCTCTCTGAGAGCTTTATATCCCCCAGCAATAAAACCCTGAACCAGATCAGGATCAACAGAGAATGTTGGAGGGCATTCACTGGCATCTAGAACTCCCAGACGACCGCTAGTTCCAGCACCAATATAACGCAAACGACCACCATTGCGAAAAGTCTCATGCACGATGTCGGCAGCTTTAGTGATTTCCGGAATGGCTTCCCGCACAGCTTTGTGAACTGTGGCATCCTCTTCATTCATAAGCCGAATGATTTCCTCAGTTGACATAGTGTCTATTTTTTCACTTTTTGGATTCTTCTTTTCCGTTAGAATATTACTGCGATCTTTTACTTCATCCATTATTTAATTCTCCATAATTTATTCTTCATTTTCTATTTTTTTTTCATTCAAATATTCAATGACATATTTCATAAACTCGTTTCTGGCTTTTTGACCTAGAATAGTTTCAAAGGGAAAAGCTACAATAACAAGACTATAGCGACTCCCTTTATATCCGATTCCGGCACTGAAATGATTTTCCCGATATCGAAAGATAGTTGAAGCAGAGTCATCATT
>DATGCI010000018.1:0-3583 GCA_035312185.1 bacterium | reverse complement strand
TGTCAATTATTCCTGAACGGGTTGTTCTGGCTACGGCCACACTAGCAGCAAATTTATCATTGATCAAACCCGTATTATAGGAGAATGAACTTTGGAGGTAATCACCAGAACCAACTGTCTGTTTGAAATTTCCACCTGCTGATAATTGAGAAGGATCAGTAATAATATTCATTGTACCACCAACAGATGAGATAGCCAAACTAGAGGCTCCAATTCCTCTCTGAATCTGGATAGATGAAGTAACATCGGAAAGACCAGCCCAATTCGACCAGTAAACCCAGCCATTTTCCATATCATTTACAGGGACACCATTGATCATTACAGCCACATTTTCCTGATTGAAACCACGGATCTTAATGTCAGCATCTCCCGAACCCCCACCCTGTGAGGTTGCATATACATTGGGTGTTGTGTTGAGAGCAAGCGGTATATCCCGGGAACCAATAGTTTGTTTCAGCTCCATTTTGGATACGTTACTATGAGTAACAGGAGTTTCTTCATCAGCATAAGAAGCTACCACATGCAATTCTTCCAGGTTTAAGGCCGAAGGGGTTACTTCAAAATTAACATTTGTCTGTTTTGAAGCATTTACAAAAACTTCTCTTTCGGCTTTTTTAAATCCGATTACCGATACAACCACTTCATATTGGCCAACAGGAACATCATTGATAATAAACGTCCCTTCACTGTTGGAAGCGGCTCCCATGGAAGTTCCTTTGAGCATAACATTAGCACCGCTGATCGGATTACCATTTTCACTGTTTTTTACTATTCCCTGAATGGAACCAGTCTGGGCCCATGCCAGAGATAGCAAGGTAAGGGACAACACCAGTAATAGTGCCTTCCTTAACATCGTTCCTCCTTTCATTTGATTTAGTTTTAACGTCCACTCCAATTTCAAATCGGCCTAATTTATTATCTCAAAAATAAAATATCCAATTCATAGCAAAAATTAGCTGAATGTTAACATAGTCTTTAAATCCAATAGATATTAGGCTAGATAATACCCTGTTATCTTTGAAAATAGAAGCAGAACCAACCAATATTTCCCAAATATTTAAATTTTGATTAAAATTCCCTAATTTGATTACTCTTTTACAGAATTGTGATATTTTTTATAATATATTTGATATTTAAGGAGGATAATTTTGATCATTAATTCAAAAAAGCAAAAAATATATGGAATAATATGTATTTTTGCGCTTCTTTTCAGTTTTATTTCGGCGGATAATGTCAGGATTATGATCTACAATCTCGAAAATTACAGGGAAGATGGACAGAGTGAATCTGACCGAAATGATGATTTTAGATTAATTGTCAATGAAATCCAGCCTGATATAATCATTGCTCAGGAAATCTGGGGAGCTCATAATGGCGCTGACCGGTTTTTGAATAATGTTTTAAATTATGAAAACCAAATTTACGATTTAGCATTCATCGATCAGAAGGCTGATTGGGATTCAAGTGATGATATCTGGCATGATATCGGTGTATTTTATAAAGCCCAGGATTTCAGAACATTATCCAAGAAGGAAGTAGAAATTGCAGATGGCTATGTTCGCGATGCTCTTGAAGTGCAGCTTGAATATCAGCCCGTTAAAGATACAATCACTGTCTATGGCGTTCATTTTAAAGCCGGAAATAGTAGCAGCGATGAGAGTGACAGAGCCTCAGAATCATTGAAGTTGCGGAGCCATTGCAACCATTTGCCCCTCAATACTCATTTTTTTATTGCTGGAGATTATAATATTTATACTTCTAGCGAAACTGCCTGGCAGAATTTAACTGAATCCCAGAATGATAATAGTGGACGGGTTTTTGATCCAATTGATAGAGTAGGGGACTGGCATGAAAATGAGAATTTTTCTGATGTCCACACCCAGAGTACTCGCTATAATGGAGGCGGACTAGATGATCGGTTTGATTTTATTTTAATATCCGGTGCTATTCAGACCAAAAATAAAATAAATTACATCAGTGATAGTTATACCAGTTTTGGTAATGATGGGCAGCACTTCAATAGTTCGGTAAATTATGGTGGAAATCGTGCTGTTCGGGATGAGGTTGCCAATGCCCTTTATAATGCTTCCGATCATTTACCTGTTTATGCTGATTTTGAAATCACAAAACCAAATCTAGTAAATACTGATTCACGGGCTCAGAAATTTACTCTTCACCAAAATTATCCTAATCCCTTTAATTCCAGTACCACGTTGAAATATTTTATTCAAGCAAAAGGTGAAATAGAGCTGAATATATATGATTTAACCGGAAAAATCGTGACAACTATTCAGCGTCATCACAATTCTTCCGGTCATTTTTCAATTAATTGGAATCCCAAGGATAAATACGGGGATGCCTTAAGCAGCGGAATCTACTTTTATCAGGTTCGATTTAAAGATGATTTTTCAAGAATGCGAAAAATGATTCTGATAAAATAGTCTGTTTATTCTTCCAGCCCTGCTTTGATTTCATCAATTTTCCAGGGCAGGATGACTTTACCGGGCTGATCTAATTCTTCCCGCACCCGCATTATGACAATTCCCAGATAGCGATCCATGCCTTCTTTTTCATTGACCCACTGATCATAGGGCGTATCAAAAGTAGTCATCTTACTGTTTGATGATTCACGTATAAATTTGTCGCCATTTTTTTCTGCTATCATCAGCATGTGGGCTGAAAAAATGCTATCTTTCTCAGCAAAAATCAGAGAGAGAATATCGCCTGGTCTTGTCTTATCTTTGATATCCATTAATTCTTTTTTGGGAATTACATCAACAGTCAACTCTCTGTCAGCTTTGACATAGCGAAGGTCTCGAATGCCTTTATCTTTGAAAAATTGTTTGTGAGAAATTGTTCTTGTAATTGAAACTGTACTGTTGCCACCAATTTCAGCAGTGACATCATTCAAAAGCCAGCTATTTTCAGGGCGCCAATCTGCAATTGTATAATGGTTTCTGGTTCGCATACCAATTATTCCATCTTTGTAGCGAATTTTTTGCAAATTGTTGAAAAAGTTGTCCCAGCTATCTGAGATGGCCAGAGCCAATGTATGCTCGCAGAAGACCATACAATTGGTCTCATCAAAATTGACCAAAGGCCAGGGTTCATAAAGAGCATATGGCCCATCGCCTGCACATTTTAATTTGTAAGGCATGCCAAGAAAAGCTTCTGAATAATAATTGATCCGCTCTGAAATCGTCATATTTCTTTGGCTAACAACCTGAAGCATGGAGTCGATTTCCATGTTGGTCATATTATAAATTTTTTGCTGAGGGGCGGAGTCTTTGCCGCAATGGGGGAAAAGACCTACTAAAATAACTAAAATTATTACGGGAATTGCAAATTTTAATTTTCTCATAGTGACCTTTCTTTTTTTTTAATGGTTCAAAAAAAAGAGGAGCAGTCTGTACAACCTCCTCCTCTTTTTTGTTTATTATTTTTTATTTCTATAGACGTTCAATGAATCAAGATAATCTATCATATTCTAATGATTAGTTAAATAATTTGCTTCTTAATTTAAGTACAGTTCCAGGTCTTACTTTTTGCCGATTTTTCTCCAGAATTTCTTTATTATCGCGAT
>DATGCI010000017.1:0-3796 GCA_035312185.1 bacterium | reverse complement strand
TTATCAATAATGGTTGATTGAGAAATACATCTGTGGCAGAAGAATCCGGACTTACGCTAACTACATCCGGTGCATTTTTCACTGAAAGTGAAAAACTTTGAAGGATGTTATCTGTCGTAATGCCATCACTGATTTGGATTTCAACCCCATAGGTTCCAATATCTTCTTCAGTTGGTATTCCAGATAAAAGAGCGCTTGTATCATCAATTTCAGAAAAATTACACCAGGCAGGAATATTAACTGGATTAATCCTAACTCTCTGGCCTTCTTCATCAAAAGTTGTGATTTTGTACTCGTATTTTATATCTTCACCTGCAGTGGTAATTGGTGTGGAAGTAAAAACCGGATTATCATTTACACTCGCTACTGAAACAGTGAAAGTAACTTCTATTGGTGAAGAGATAATGTTATCTGTGGCATAAAGAACAACTGTATGATCACCAATTTCTCCAAAATCAGGAGTTCCTTCCAATTCTATTGAATTCGTAGTTTGATTGGTCACAGCTAACCAATAGGGTAAAGTTTTTGCACTTATCTCACAGGTATCACCATCCGGATCATTAACTAAAATAGTGTATTTAAGCAATGCATCCTCTTTCACTATGGTATCCAGATTTGAACTAAAATAAGGCGGATCGTTTACCCCATTAATATTCACTTTAAAGGTATCCCGTGCAATTGATCGACCATTGGTGGCTTCTACTATAACCGAATCCAAGCCAAATTCATTGTCTCTTGTTTTTAGATTGAGTGAACTAGAATTGACCTCTGGTATTATTTTATTTTCAAAACTTCTTGCAGTAAAACTCAAAGTTGCATCATCTGGATCATCAAAGTAATTATTCAAATCCTCTACCCATAAAACAGAACCTTCATCTTCAGTTATATTGGCATTCGTTATTGTATTGGTTCGATATACAGAAAATATTAAATGCGTTGACCAGGGATCAAAGTCCACGTTATCGCTGACCTCACTGCCTTCTCCTGATGGATTTAAAGTGGGGTGATATGGACCGCTGCTATGTCCCCACCAGTTGTTTTCGGCGGTTATTTGTGGTCCGCTGTAATTATTGATTCCGTAGTTTTCATGCTTGACGATTTCATTGTTCATTATGTCTGGATTTGAACCACTTTCTTCTAGACGAATACCTGAAGAATTGCAATGTGCAATGTAGCAGTCCTGTATTGTGGGTGAAGAGTTTTCCACCCAGATTCCTTCGTCAGCATAAAGAATGTTGCAATGCTGAAGGTTCACATTGTCACTTTCAATGAATAAATTATCCCAGTCCCCTCTTGAGGGAGTAGAAAGCTGACCATCGTTATTAGAATCTCCTCCATACTCATCGTCTTCAAGTGAAGTAAAGACGATCATGCTATCGGTGGTTGCCTGAAGGTCTAAGTTAGCCGTAGAAGGTATGTTAAACCCATCAAAGGATTGAAATTTAATAATCTGGCCCTTTTCAATGGCAAGAGTAGTGTTTTCGTCCAGTGTTATATCATTGACAGGCACATATGGCAATCCAATATTTTTCCATACAATTGTATCGTTTGGATAGAAAATATGATTTCCATAGGCACTTACCCCAATGCCTTTTATGTCATTGTTTGAAAATGTGTTATTCTGATAAGAGGGCATTGCTATCCCGCTGAGGGAAACTGGGAATTCATTATTTGAGAAGCTATTGTTTATCAAAGAAGGTTTTGCGAGGCCATAATAATCATTATATCTGTCACCGTATATGTAAACTCCTTCATTGTTGTGTTCAAATTCAGAATTTTTTATTACAGGATCCACAGTAATATTTCCATATCTATTATGAGCATATACATAAACTGCTTCATCAGCGTACCTAAATAAACAGTTTTCAATAGTTGTTTCCGAGTTTTCAATTCTGATTTGGTCCCAGTCCCCTCTTGAGGGAGTAGAAAGCTGACCATCGTTATTGGTATCGCCTCCATACTCGTCGTCTTTAAAAGAGGTAAAAACAATTTTGTTATCCGTTGTTCCATAGGTATTCATTTCTCCATTTATCTCTAAATTGTCCCCAGATTTAAATTTGATAACAACCCCTTCTTCTATGTCCAGTTTGGCGTTCGGATCAATGGTCAATCCTCCGTCTACTACATAAACTCCTCCTTCACTTTTCAGGGTATGGTTCGTAGTCCATGTTCCGCTTATATAATTTGGGCCGTATTTGTAAGGTACTGCTTTAATCGAATTGGATAGCCGGCTTTCATTGCTATTATTATCTACCGCAGAGACTTTAAAGTAATAATCCTTAAAATTATCCAAACCACTGACGGTATAATTTATACTAATGATAGGCGACGAATTCACTTTATAATAATCTTCACCCGTTGAACGCCTGTAAACATTGTATCCTTCAATATCGCTTTCATCATTTGCCACCCAGCTTAAAGCAACAGATCTATCTGAAGGTGAAGCAGTAAGTCCTTCCGGGATATCGGGGGCGGAGAGATCTTCAATTTGAAAACTAAAGGAGGTTGGTGATAAATCATTGCCCGCTAAGTCTTCAATACCCTCAAAGATTGAGACAGTAACATTTTCATAGGATTCATAATAGGAGAATGGCATCAGAGTTAAAGTATTTGTTGTCTTATCCCATGAGCGCTTAACGTTATAATCGCCTGTACTTTGGTCGCCGGTGACCTCCACTGTACTTTCATCTATCTGGGCCTCATTAAGTGGCTCACTGAAAGTCATTTCTATAGTGGTGTAATGAGAGACATCCGTGGCACCATCTACAGGATTATGACTTATAAGTTCAGGCGGAGTTTCATCAGGAGCTTCCCGGGTAGTAAAACCCCAGTGTTCTTCCGAGCTCAATGAATTTCCCCAGGTATCTTTTATACCTGTCTTTACATTTATTTGTATGGTTTCTAAACCGGGAAAATCATCGTCCGGATCATATATCACCTGATAGGTTTCCGGATTATATGAAATATTTGAGCTTGGGTATGTATTATTGGACTGGTCATAAACAATAATCGTGTTGTTGTTGATCGTGGATGGGTCCATGGGCTTATTAAACCCGAACACAATATTTGTATTTAGGGGTACATTGGACGCTCCCACCTCAGGCATGATCTCGCCGGTTGTTGAGGGCGGAGAGCCTGTATTTATGGTATAATCAAATGTCATTCCAAACTGGTGGATTTTAAAATCTGTACTGCTGCCATCCGGGCTTTCTATTTTAAGATTATTTGATGAATTGGTAGCAATCTCCCCTAAGTATTCAGAGGGGATACTAAACTCAATCAATTCCACACCATTGCCTGTTGTATGGGGAATGTAACATGCCTCTGTTCCATTTATTTTTAACGATGCCTCCTCGAAATCCATATCCTGCAATGCCAGCGTAATACGGACAGCTTTTATTTCCTGGATAGGATAAATACATGCATCACTTGGATTAAAAAGTACGTCAAAATTTTGTTGGGGTACTGTATGATATTCATCAAAGGATTCCACAGTATTATGGTCATCAAATGGATCCCAGCCACCACTGACTGTGTTGCTTTCTATTCCGTTTTCAATGTAACGAATTTCTAAAGCCATTGAATCGATTTTATAATTCCAACTTCCCCATGACCCACCAGAATTAGAAAGCCACAAGTAATTATCTTCATTACTTACCAGATAATGCGGAGGAATTTTTGTAACAACGGTTGCCCACTCATCATCTCCGGTTTGTGGTAAATGGGCAATGAATTCACCATTGGCAGTTTTTACAATGGCTTCATTGTCATGATTGATGTCATATGCCCTAATCAT
>DATGCI010000016.1:0-3185 GCA_035312185.1 bacterium | reverse complement strand
TTCAGTAAAAATCCTGAATATAAAGATATGGAGCCCTTTATCACTTATCACGGGGAAAAATTTTATTTCGTCTCTAATCGGCCTTCCAAGAATAGAGAAGAAAACTGGGATATTTGGGTTATGGATCGCCAAAAAGAAGGTTGGGGGGAGCCTTACAATTTAGGAGCGCCTGTAAATAGTGATGCTCGTGAATTTTTCCCCAGTTTGACAAAAGATGGCACCCTTTATTTCACGAGAGAAGGACAAAATGTGGAGAATGGTATTTTTCGATGCCGCTTTTCAAATGGGCAATATCAAAAAGCAGAACGGCTTCCTGAACAGGTCAATGCTGGAAAAGCTCGTTATAATGCCCTTATTGACCCTGATGAAAATTTCATTATTGTTCCAATTTATGGGATGGAAGATACTAGAGGCGGTACGGACTATTATATTTGTTTTCGCAATCATAAGGATCAATGGAGTCAACCAATCAATATGGGCGATGAAATAAATTCCTATTCAGGTGCGGAATGGTCGGCTTCATTATCTCAGGATGGCCAATTTATTTTCTTTATGACAGCTCGTGAAGAAAAGGGATATGATTTCAAAAATCAATCGCTCACCTATCAGAAATTTCAGAAACTCCATCGTAGTCCTAATAATGGCAACCCTAATATTTACTGGATAAATTCATCTATTATCGATAGTCTGGAGAAAATAGCTGAATTTGAATATTTATAATTATTGATATGCCTTTATTTCTAGCGAAGAAATATGTTATAGCAGGCAATCAGAATATATCAAATTCATAGATTTTTGAGACGGTCGCGAAGACCGCTATTTCGATTTACCTGCCGAGAAACTGCTTTCTGAAATAATTTGTAATCGGTCCAGATTTCACATTCCTGGCGAGTGCGAGTAATTCCTGTATAGATCAGTTCTCTGGTTAGGAGTGGTGAATCTCGATTGGGAAGGATCATGAGAACCTTGTTAAACCCGGAACCCTGGGATTTATGGACAGTCATTGCAAAGACCACATCATTGACTGGCAACTGGGAGATGCTAAAAGAACGAAAATTATTAGGTTGAGAAATATCAGGAAAATAAGCTCGTTTCTGTCCATCTTCTTTCCAGATTAGTCCAATATCGCCATTATATAATTTCATATCCGGCTGATTGCGGGTGATCATAATGGGAAGTCCTTTAGGAAGGTCTTCATCCCCTATTATATAACTTTTCAACAATTTGTTTATTCGTTCCACACCGTAGGGACCACGGCGGTGGGAACACAGAATTTTAAAAGAGGAAATTATTTCCCAGGCTTCCTGCAAAGTTTCAGAATTTTTATAATCTATAAATTTTTTATCTAATTCAGGTAATTTCAAATTTTTTATATATTCAATAAGCTGATCATAAAATTCATTCGGATGAGGTACTTCCTTTGCTATCAGATCCTTATCACCTGATTTAAGTATTAATCGTGATTTTTTATCCCGCCCGGAGCGGATGGAATCTTTGAGATTAGCAATGCCCTGATCATCGGCGAAGCGATAATTCTGACGCAATTCTACAATATGATCATTTAATATTTCATTCTGGGTTATTTGATTTAGTTCAGGATGCTGGGGACAACATTCTTGAAAAGAGTTTAAAAAGGACTGTGAAAACCGATTTATTTGAGCACTTTCGCAGAGATCATTAAAAACAGCGCCCGACTCAACTGAAGCAAGCTGATCCTTGTCCCCTAGTAAAATAACTTTTGCATCTTTCCGAATAGCCTGCATTAGTTTGGTCATCAGAGGAAGATCCACCATGGAGGATTCATCCACAACAATTACATCATGGATTAATTTATTTTTGTTATCATGTTCAAAAAATGGTGATTGGTAATGGGTGCCTAACAGGCGATGAATTGTTGAACTTTCCAGCTTTTGTAATTTTTTACGAATATTTTTAGAGCAATTCAAATGCGGAATTTCATCATTTAGCGATTCTTTGACCCTGGCAGCGGCTTTACCGGTTGGAGCGCAGAGGGCAATCTTTTTCTTGCTATCTTCCTGCAAAACATGGGCTAAAATAGAAACAATTATCGTTGTTTTGCCAGTTCCCGGTCCGCCAGTAATAATAGTAAAATTATTTCTAAGGGCGGCAAACATAGCAACAAGTTGCCAATCAAAGCTTTTATCCCGGGTATTAAATCTTTCACTTATCTGGCCTATACTTTCCTGGACTGGTTTAGGGTCAGTTTCAATAAAAGTATGAATGATTCTGCTCAATTTAGCTTCGTAATTCCAGTATTTATGGAGAAAAAGCCGTTCTTTGCTGTCCAAAACAAGGGGAGTTAATTTTTCACCATGACTAACAATTTCCGGAAATCGGGACAATTCTTCCCGCCATTTATCGACAGTAGGTATTTCCAGATAGCGAGGTTGAAAATCCTTTTTTAGTTCGGCACCGCTGGAATAGCTGGGAAACTTGCGTCCGGCAAGATTACGCAGGTCAGCGCAAACATGATTACGCTGTACTTTGTAACTGGCCAAAGCCGCAGCCAAAAATAAATATTCATTCTTTTGACCAGCTAATTTGCTAATAAAATCTGCAAAAGCCAGATCAATATCAGAAAAAGCATCGCGACCGGTCAGAGATTTTATATTTTCTATCGAAAGCTGGATTGTATTTTCCATTTTGGCCTCGGTTAGATAAAATTGTCTCAGTTTAAAAAGCCATAAATTTATCGAGGTGTAATAATTTAAATTTATGGAACATAAAATGGAAGATTAAAAATAATTGTTTTTAATTGTCCGATTCTTGCATCCATTTTTCTGGGATCCCCCCGTAAAGTCACTTTAGAATGGTATAAGTTATTGTTTATTATTGATATTGTTTTAAGATAGGAGTTATTTTAAAGATTCCCGCCTTATAAAAAAATGCGTTAAAAAATTCCAAGAATGGAGCGTTAAGAACCAATATATGTTTGAACCCGGGAGGGTGAGTTTATATTGGTTTAGTGGAATGAATGGAATTTTAGCATTTTTTTATACCGCGGGCGAGTTCCCCGAGACTAAGCTCGGGATCTGTAGATTTTCGCACTTTTTTCTTAAAAGTTAATATTAATAAAAATTAGATATGATGAACTTAATTACTGATAATAAATAACATATTTAACAGAGAGACAAATAGATTTTAATCCCGAATTAAATTTTATA
>DATGCI010000015.1:0-14300 GCA_035312185.1 bacterium | reverse complement strand
AGCTTCTCTAACAACGTAGCTATATTCCAGAGAAGTTACAGAATAGCCCTGATTATCTTCGGCAGTAATTTGATAATAGACTGTATCATCCAGATTCTGAGCAGGAATTGTTCCTGAATAGGTGTCACTACTCAGTTGTTGTATGTTTATTTGATTGGAATAATTGTCGGATTGAAAACCGTAATTAAGAACAGCACTGGCTAATCCATCAGGATCAACAATTTCCACTTCTACCTCCACATCTTCAGAAGACATTGGTTCAGCAGGCAATTGATCAACCCTAATCACAATAGGAGCGTTCCCAGTTCCCCAGATACTATCAGCATACTCAGGATGATCGATAAAGGGATTGCGATTATTTTGGTATCCATAAACCACTTCATTACGATTACGCTCAAAATCATCAACAGGATCCTGATGGTGCCATTCCATCAACGTGCTCAATTTTCCAAAAGTCGGACCTGAGGTAGGGACAACATCAATTAATTCAAGATCAGGTTCATTGCTGACAGTTCCTTCGTAACGAGTCGCCATATAAAGCATAGTTCGAGCGACATCGCCTTTAACAGCATCCCGGGGTTCCCAGGAATCAGCATCGTAAAGACATTCAGTAGCTTCGCTATGCGGTGTACCACCATTATCAAAATCCTTGTCACTTCTTGCAGAATTAACTGAAATATCGCAGGCATGGAGATTGTGGGCGTCTGTACCGGTGGGCGGATCATCATCAAAGCCACCATGTGATTTGGCCCAGACATGCTCTCTACTCCAACCATTTCCACCACTATACTCCTGCTCACCATCAACAGAAAAACCTGTATAGATTAAAATTACATTATCTGGATTAGTGGTATCTTGATCTGCCTCTTTCAATATATCCCAGAGATCTGTATTACTGCTCGTATAAGGATAAGAGGTGTGGCCCTTAATAATATTATACAAGGTCTGTTTCAATTCCATACCAGTTTTACCTTCAGCATTCTGATAATAGTTTTCTGGGATCTGAGCGAAAACAGTTGCAGATACCACCAGAATGATCAATAATAATTTTTTCTTCATAGAACCCCTCAAAATGTAACTGTTAATAAATTACTCATTAGGTCAATCAATTTCCAATACAACCAGACAATCTATAAAATTTGAATATATTCTAAAAGTAAAAAGAGAAGAAATTTTAATGCTTATTCCCTATTCGTGCTTTAAATCACTTAATTAAAAAAATTGATTTTTTTTGGGATTATTTGGGAACAAATCAAAATCCTATTAGTATGAAATGTGCAATTGATTAGATTTCCCTCCTCCTCATAAATAAGGCTTCCGGGCAATCCGGGAGCCTCTTTTTTTTTATGGCCATTTTTTTAAAGAGTAAGTTTACTCCGGGTTATCCCACGAAGTTATTTATTTTGAATCACATTCGTGGTTCTTTGTTAAATATGATTCAATAGGTGTTTCATAAAATAAATCGGATTTTTAAGCAAAAACAATTTTTTGTTAGTTTATTGCTTATTTTTATAGAAATTATTTTGTTCATCCACCCAGGTTTATTCAATCTAAGTTCCACCATCCATTCATCCAAACATCCATTAATCCAGACCTCTACCCCCTCCAAACATCCTCACAATTCAATATTTAATCCCCCTATAAATTATTATTTGTTACTCCCAAATTTTTGACCGTTTGATGCAAAATAATTTATTCCTTCAAATTTTGAATCGCTCAAATTAAATTTTCAGACTAATATTTGAGGTTGGGGTTGAAGATGCCAAATATATTTTCTTACAATTTTCAGGGTGGAAGCTTTGTTGCTTTTTCAAGGCAACACATCTGGGGAATTTTAGGTGTTGCTATCCTGATTTCTACCGTAGTTATTTTTGACAGGCTTACAAATCAAAAGTACCAAAAATTCATCTCACTTTCTATGGCCATTATTTTATTACTTCGAGAATTATCATTGAGTATTGTACGCATTTACTGGGGCGTCTGGGAAATAAGCACATCATTGCCTTTACAATTGTGTGGAATGGCTGTTATTCTTTCAGCAGTATTATTGATCACCAAAAATTATCAAATTTATGAGATTGTGTATTTCTGGTCACTGGCTGGAGCAGTTCAGGCCCTTCTTCAGCCCAACTTAACCCGCTTTGGTTTTCCTCATTATCGCTATTTTCAGTTTTTTCTTTCCCACGGATTGATTATGACAACTGCAATTTTTGCCACTGTCTCTTTCGGATTTCGCCCAACTAAAAAATCAATTATTAGAGTTTTTGTTTTTACCAACATTTATGCACTTTTTATCGGACTTTTCAATCTTATCAGTGGCGGGAATTATATGTTTCTCTGCCATAAACCGGAGACCGCCTCTCTAATGGATGCTTTTGGCCCCTGGCCTATTTACATAATTCCCCTGGAGATCATCGCTTTGGTTTCTTATCTTTTTTACTACTCACCTTTTGCTATTTACGATTATATTACTAAAAATTCTATGACATCAGAAATATCCTATGACTAATGACAATTATCAAAAAGGATTGGCAGCCAGTTTTTCTGCGTTTGCAATCTGGGGACTGGCTGTAATATTCTGGAAACAAATTGGTCACGTCAATTCTATAGAAATTTTAACCCATAGAATCATCTGGTCTTTTGTCTTCATTGTTTTTCTTTTCCTCATTAGCAAAAGATACAATTTGAGCCGGGACTTACAGTTTGCTAAAAACTGGAAATATTTGATCCTGACGACCCTGTTACTGACAGCCAATTGGTTGACTTTTATCTGGGCGGTGAATTCAGGTCACGTTGTTGAATCCAGTCTGGGTTATTTTATAAATCCTCTTGTTAATGTACTGCTAGGCTGGCTATTTTTCAGAGAAAAGTTGCGAAAATATCAGGCTCTAGCTGTTGGTCTTGCGGTCGTGAGCGTGCTTGTTTTAACTATAAATTATGGTCACTTCCCCTGGATAGCTTTTGTTCTTGCTTTTACTTTTGGTTTATATGGTATGGTCAGGAAAAAGATAAATATTAAATCTATTCCGGGCTTTGGTGCTGAAATGTTTATGGCAGTGCCTTTTGCTCTGGCATACCTTATTTATTTAAATATTGAGGGTACTATCTCATTTCTCAATTCCGACCTTTTAACAAACATTTTGATAGTAGCTACTGGAGTTGTAACGGCTGTACCTCTATTACTATTCAATTATGGTGTTCGCCATTTACCTCTTAAAACTGTTGGTTTTATTCAATATATCACACCAACAGGTATGTTTATTTTGGGTGTATTTGTTTACAAGGAGCCTTTTTCAGTAACAAAATTAATCAGCTTCATTCTCATCTGGGCTGCACTTGCCATTTATTCCTTTGATAATTATTTCAATTATCGAACTAGAAAGAAAAATAAAGAAAATTCCTCCTGATAGATCCTTATATTTCTCACAAAATTTCTTGGTCTAAAAAAAAACAGGAAAATTTTATCAATCTACAAGTTTCGATTCCGGTACATCGGCATCTTTTTTTGGTAATTTAAATTGTTCAGGTCGCAATTCCAGAACTTTGCGAAGCCATTCTTTGGGATAACCTTTTTCGGTTGGACGGCCATTTTCATTTTTAACATAGCCATCATTATATTTAACAATCAGATGTTTGCCCAAATCTTCCCATTTATCAACAACTCTTTCACCGCGTGATACACAATAATCAGTCAAATAATCTACGGCCAGTTCCTTTTTCCCCTGATTAATAAGGTCGAGAGCAGTGTGCTCAACCGCCGGTTGTAATTTGAGAAATTTATTCTCCAGAGCATTTTGCACTTTCTGAATATCTTTGATCATGTAAGAATATTTCAGATTGGCAAAATTCGCCACAAAATTAAAAGTCCACCAGGCAGAATCCCAGGAGAACTCCTGAATTGATCCTACTGTAAAAGATTCCGGCAATTGATCAATGCTGCAATAGAGTGGAATGTAACAACTTGTATAGGTATCATCCACTCCATACCAGTAAAGGCCCCCAATTTCATCAGGTAAAAAACCCCGAGCTTGGCCAATAAAGGAGAAACCAGTTTGCTGTGTTGAAATCGGTCGCTCCCAGGCATATTCCTGCCCATCGATTTTCCAGTCAATAGGCCGCCAGCGATTTGGAGTGCCATAAGGTCCGGCATCAACACCTTTGCGCATACTGAACTCTGTTCCTTCATAATGGTCCCGCATAAGATCAATCACGTCTTGTATGGCCAGTTTTTGATCAGGCTCTATAAAGAGCGGATAGGGTTCGGTTCCTTCTTTGCCCCGGAAATAGTCCGGCGAAAGATTCATAGAAGGGGCTGCTCTGCGAAAAATGCTCCAGACTCGACCATCAGAATAGCGCTTATTTTTCGGAGTATCCGGACAATAGGCTTTACGAAAACTAAAAGGCTGACCAGAATCAGGGTCATAGTAGCCCTGTTCCACAGCGAAATCAACAACGTCATCTGAATAAAGGCAATTCTCAGGATCATTTTTAGGAAAAGTTCCAATTCTGGCTTTATTAGCGTGACAGGAAATATGACCGGCTGGAACTTTGCGGGCAACCCAGACAGCATCTTTGCTCTGATTACCTTTGCCAATAATTTCCAGTATCCAGGCCTCATCAGGATCGGCAATTGAAATTGATTCTCCGCTGGAAGCATATCCATATTGATCAACTAAATCAGTAATCACCTGAATTGCTTCCCGAGCAGTTTTTGCCCTTCTCAAAGCAATTCTCATCAGAGTCCAGTAATGCAAGAGACCATTCGGCTCCCGCAATTCTTTGCGACCACTGAAAGTTGTTTCACCAATCATAAGCTGGTGTTCATTCATTAAACCAACAACTGCATAAGTATGCTGTGGTCGGTGAATTTTACCGCGTACCTTCCCGCCCCAGGTTTTTATCTCCAGACTATCGCCTTTTTGATAATCCTGGGCAGGAGTATATTGGAGATGAGGATGAAACTCTCCATCACAGGTATAAGTAATGATTGTTGAACCATCCTGAGTGGCTTCCTTGCTAACCAGTAAGTTTGTACAGGCCTGACTAATTGAGACCATTAACAAAAATATTCCCAAAGATTTCCAGAACAATTTAGACATATCTTCCTCTATTTATTCAATTTCCATCCATTTTTTCAAAGTAGATATTACCTCTTCTTGATCTTCTTCATCCAGATCCCGAATTCTGGTAGAATGGTCACCATCTTCCAGAACTTTCTTAATTGCATTGACCTGATCAGAAGGTTCCGGACCAGTTGCGCCCCAGGGGTCATAGCCGCCATAAATATAAATAATGTTATTTCCATACTCCTTTAACCAATTCTCAAGCCGTTTCATAGGTTGAGGATCATATTCCAGATTCACAGTTGTATCTTCAGCAAAAAAGGGATAAGAATAGTCACTACAACTAAATAGAGAATCAAACTCCAGGCCGTCATCCAATTCTCCATAATAACCCAGCTGAGTTGCAAACTGATACATCGAAGGTTCTTTGAGAGTTTGATCAGTGTACCAGGTCATAGATCCTGACTCGACCAGCGGTTGCAAAATACTATCAGGATCGTTTGTGTTCAATGGTATGGAATCAATTTCAATGCCACCCCATTGCCAGTAAATATAGGGAAATTCCAGCAAGGCATATTCAAAACCTTTCTCATAATTGCTATAGGAAAAAGTGTAGCCCTTGCCTTTGCAATACCATTTGAAGCGAGGCAGCAATGCATCCTTATTGCGCAAAGCCAGTTTTTGATATTGCTTCAATTTTTTACGCTCTTCTGCTGTTCCTACCTTATTGAAAAAATTGATAATTCTAGGATCTTCTTGAGAATGGTTGAGAGGAGCAACATAGGCCACAGTAGCAGCTACATCTTCAGGATAATGGCTTTTATAAAGAAGCGTAGTTTGGCCACCTTTGCTAATTCCTGTATTGACCCATTTTCCCTGGTATATTTTTTTAAAGGCTGTCAAAATTTTATGATGATCGGCTGCTGCCTGAACAGTATTCATATATTGCCAATCCAGAGTATCAGGTTGAGAATCTTCAAAATAACGATGTTCAACTATGATCTGATTGGCATCGAGAATGTCGGCAAGTTCTCGCCCTCTTAGACCAGAAGCTGTGTAACCAGCAGTAACATATACTACGGGACGATCTATGCTTTTATGACCGAGAAAAACCTGCTGAGTAAATGTACCTTTTTCAGGATTTTTGTGATCAATTGGCTGACTAAAATGGATTTCCCAGACTTGCGAAAATCCAGAATCCTTTCTAGCAGGTTTAATTTTTACAACCTCAGGTATCTTTTTCAATTCCCGATAAAGTTCCGTTTTTTCATATTTTTTCAGACATACTTGATTTTTTTGCAAAAATCCCTGTGAACAGGAAAATAGATTGATCAGCAATGATACTGATAATAAGGCTAAAAATGTTTTTAGAAATTTTGAATTCATTCCGTTCTCCTTAATCATTTCCAAATTTTTTCAACTTATTCATAACGCCCAAAACCATTAAACCAGCTAAGGCCAGACAGGCGGCAATAATAATAAAGAAAATATGGTGAGGCATTGAGCTATAAAAGCCAGCAAATATTCCTGCTGCAATTGCTCCCATGCCAGTAGCACCAAACCAGAAACCCATCATAGCGCCCTGGAGTTTTGGTGGAGCTACTTTGGATGTATAAGACAGACCCATGGGACTGATCAGCAATTCAGAAACAGTCATTATTAAATAAGTTATAATAAGCCAGGAAGGTGACATTATATTCATGTCCTTATTACCACCCATTATCGATGCTGCAAACATTACCACCATAGCAAGAGCAGCAACGAACATTCCTATACATATCTTGGCCGGTGTGGACGGCTCTTTATTCTTTTTACGCAGATGATTAAAAAGTCCGACGATCAGAGGAGTTAGCAGCAAAATAAAGAGCGGATTAAAAGACTGATAAACTTCCGGAGTTAACAATTTGTAATGTTTAACAGAACGTTTGGCAAAAAGCGTCATAGCCGAGGCATTCTGATAAAAGGCCATCCAGAAGAAAAAGGCGATGGCCAGAAGAATAGCCAGGGCAATAATTCGTTCCCTAGATTCACTTTTGGGAATATCTTCAACATCCTTCATGCGATCTTTGCCACCTTTTTTGGACGTATCAATATTATTAGCTTCAATATAAGATCTCTTACCAACTTCAAAAATGATCAGAGAAAGAACCATTCCTACTGCAGCTGCTGCAAATGCAGTTTGAAAACTAAAAGTGTGGCGTAAATAGGCTGATGCAAAAGGAGCAATCAAAGCGCCAATATTAATTCCCATGTAAAATATATTGTAACCAACATCCTTGAGATCGCTGCCCTTTTTATAAAGTCGTCCCAGTAACACTGAAATATTGGCCTTAAAGAAACCATTACCAACTGCTATAACGACCAGGGCCAGATAGAACATAAACAATTTCTCCAACGATGACATTGCTAAAAAAGCATAACCAAACCCCATTACAATCGCACCAAGAATTATGGTTTTTTTATACCCTAATAGTTTGTCGGCTACCCATCCTCCTAAAATAGGAAATATATAAACAGCACCATTAAAAACACCATAATGAATTCCTTTGACCTGATCAGACCAGCCAAAAGAATCATTCATATATAATACAAATAAAGCCATCATGGTATAGAATCCAAACCGTTCCCACATCGCTGTAAAAAATAATACAATGAGTCCCCTGGGATGTTTTTTCAACATAGAGCCTCTCCCCTTCTAAATTGTTTGAAACAACAAATCAATTATAATATTTTGAGTTTAATTTACCAAGCTTTTTTTGCGAATTACTATTTTTAGGTCAGTCTTGCCGAATCAGTTCTTTACCAGAATCTCTTTTGCCCATTTAGTTGCTCGCTCAATTTCACCCTCTTTAAGAGGACCTTTTGTACCAGTAACAATAAAGCCTTGTGGTTCAATAACCAGATCACCGCCTTTTTTCTGCAGCTTACGGGCAATTGGTTTGGCTGCATAGCCAAAAATCTTAACGAGAAAGCTGAGAAAACCCGAGCCAATTTCTTCAGGCGATATTCGGGTATCAAAGGCCGCTACTTTGACATTGGCAAGATTATCAGCAGGAATTTTCTTTAGAAATTTTTTTATCGCGCCAGTTGGACTGAATTTTCTAGTCGGTGAACCTACTATCAAAATTTTCAAATCCTGCAATTGTTCCAATTTGACGTCTTTGACTTGAAGGCAATTTGTATCGCCCTGTGAAGCAATTGCCTTCTTAATTATTTCCGCTATTTGCCTGGTATTGCCAAATACAGAATCATAAATGATTAAATTATCCATTCACTCCTCTCTTTCTTTACTTTTTTGGGATAATTGTACTAAAATCGATATCCCAAAAATATTAGAGGAACATGATAGAAAAATCTATTTTCCTCCTCATGTTCTTTGAAACTTTCCGGTTTATTACTGGCATACAATCCAAAGCCAAAAGGCCATTGAATTGACGCATAAAAAGGCATTTCAAATAATTTGAAATCAAATTGGTAACCCAGACGAAATTCATTCCAGAGATCATAACTGGGATAATATTTATCCTCATTGCTTTCATAAAACTCATCATAGGAAGGCCACAACTGATACTCAATATGCAATTTTTCCCACAAATATCTTCGATAGCCTACGATTAAAGCCACTGAATTGGTATTGCCAAAATCATAACCAATCCGCATATATCCCAGTCCAACAATCAATTCATCCTGATCAGTAAAATGATAATTATAGTGAATTCCATAAATGTCAATCAAAGGAGAAATAGGACTGGTATCGATAGAATGTTTATAATTCAGGTTTTGTTTTTGAGACCGGCCAACATTTCCATTTTGGGCAAGGATAAAATTAAACAGCAAAGCAAAAACTAAAATTGAAAGAATTGATTTTGTGATAAGGGACTTTTTAATCTTCATAGGTTTACCTCAGATTTTTTAATCTTTAATTCAGTTCAATTCCTAATAGATTTTATCTTCTTAATTTATGATTTGTGTTCATTTATTCATATTATTTTTTCTTCTAACTACAATGAAATCTTCCTATATTTGATGAGATACTGGAATTATTTTTTATTGGGAGGAGCGCATGAATAAATTCCGCAATACAAAAATACTGGTAATATTTTTAGTTTTTGTAAATCTGTTTTTTGCAGCTGAAAAGGAAATTTCACAAAAACCGGTTCTTCTATTAATACATCCCCACCCCTATCAAATCAAAGCTTTTGATTATTTTTTGGATAATGGTATAATTGATGTCCCCAATTTAAAGATCAGAGCAGTTTATTACAGCAAAGCAGACTACAATGTAGAAAGTATAAATAGCTTTATTAAAAAGAAAGAATATGATTTCATTGAAACTGTAGAAATTTCAGGACTATTATCACCCGATAATTTATTCAAAGAAAATGAATTGACTTCAGACTTTAAAAAATTATTTCAAAATTCTGATGGTGCCTTTTTTCTAGGGGGAGCAGATCTGCCTCCCGAAGTTTACAAGCACAAAACCAGCCTTTTAACGAATATCAGTACCCCCTATCGTCATTATTTTGAAATATCCTTCTTATTTCATTTGCTGGGCAGTTCCCAAAACCGTTCTCATAGCCCTTTTTTGCAAGAAAATCCTGAATATATTATCAATGGTTTTTGTCTTGGTATGCAAACTATCAATGTTGCTGCTGGTGGTTCTATGTATCAAGATATTCCCTCGGAAATTTACGGTATCCAATATGTTGAAGATGTTTTGAATCAGGAAAATGACAAACAGCATAGAAATTATTATCGGCATTTTGGTCTGGAACCGGATCTTACCTGGGGCAATCTGCACAGGATAAAATTCACCGGTGATTTTTTCAGTAAAAGCCTGGATATAAATGGTGATAACACACCTTTTGTTTACAGCTCTCATCATCAGGCTGTAAAGGATATTGCCCAGGATTGTCAAATAGCAGCCTTATCAATAGATGGAAAAGTCATTGAAGCCATTACTCATAAAAAATATCCTTACGTTCTTGGTGTTCAGTTCCATCCTGAAAAACTTTCTATTTATACAAATAAAAAAAATAACTATCAAATCAAACCTGAGGGAAAGACCTACAGTTTAAATTCCTTAATGAAAAAACAGGGAGGATATCAACTTCACCTCAAATTCTGGAATTATTTTAGCAGAATAATAAGATGAAACATCAAACCTGAAAAATTCATTATCATTTCTCATAGAGACCTCTCCTTCATTCTATTAAATCCCTTGCATTTTTGTACAAAAGTCATTAAATAAACAGGTGATGGCAGATATAATAAATATAAATTTTACTATGCAAATAGTCTTTAATGGCATACAAATAAAAAGGGAATTAATCAGAAAAATAAGTCAGATTTATTTTATTTACAACAAAATGGGGGAAATCCTAACGAACTTGCTTGTTCTGTTTTTTAGACCCAACTAGATGCCCTGGGAGCAAATAAAATAGTTTAAAATTCTATGATTTAAAAAAATAATTGATGGTGAAATTGATCTTAATTATTTGGAGGAGATATGAAGAAATTAATTTTTCCGATTGGATTAACCGTTCTAATTTTAAGTTCTTTATCTGCATATGATTTGCATCTACCCTGGTGTGATGGCCCCGAAGACCATAAAAATAATCCAGAATGTCATGCCTATGCAATGGCACGTGCTTTTGGACATGGAGAAGATTCAAGTGAAATTTGCCCTGCAATTACAGCACCTGGAAATGCTATTCTGACACAATATTTTGATAAAGTAGTAGAAAATTTAAATGGGATTACTGATTTTTCTCAATTAAAGAAGAATGATATACTCTCTAGCTCTGATCATTCAGTATTTGTTTTGACTCCGGGTTCAAATGAAAATGATATTGAGGTTCGACATATAGAAAATCTGGGCAAAGCACCGGTAACTGAAACTCTGGATAAAGTCTTCGATGGACAATGGAATCCCACTATAATTTGGCGCAGAAAAGATAAATGGAAAATGAAAGTTAAAAATAGCTTCGGAGGAGGGGAAATAAAAGTTGGGGGGAACATCTACACATCAGGAGAAACTATATATAATCTTGAATGGGATGCTAACTATAGTATCAATGCTATTGAAAACGACTCAATTCATAATGGGTATAAACAAATATTTTATAGATGGAAATGGGAGGATTCTGAAGGTTATATTAGCCATGAAAAAAATTATGATCTGGAAATAAAATGGAATATAAATACTACTCCTACTTTATTAGCAAAATTTCATAAAGAATATAAGATTTATTTTCACAACCAGTTTGAAGGAGTCCAGCTTAATGGAAAAATGCAGGTTAATGGGAATATCTATAATAATATCGAAGATCATAATCCTTTTAAAGTCGAGGAAGAAGATAGTATCTTATTTAAAGCTCTAGCACAAGAATATAATGGAATAAAATACAGTTTTGACCATTGGAATGATCAGATTAGTTCTTCGACCAGAAGTGTTCACCCGGAGGATCATGATAGCTACACAGCTTATTTTAAGGGCAAACCTAAACAAGTAGAAAATGTATATTTTGACTGTGATATTGGTGAACCTATTAAACTAGTATGGAACGAACATCAAAATCAGGATGTAAATTATCGAATTTATCGCTCAGAAAAAGACCAAAATGGCAATATAATCGAATCCCATCTAATTGCAACAGTTCAACATGGAACCACAAGCTACACAGATAGAGATTTCTTAATGTCAGCTAACTATGATTTTCTGCTAAGATATGATGTTCGTGCTCATTATACAATTGAAAATACCGAAGCAGATGTCAACTGGCATGCAATATTCGGGAAAATTGGGTTTGATAAAAGAAATATTAAAAATCTGACATCTATTTCTTTATTACCGAAAGATTTCGAGATTTCCAATTATCCCAATCCCTTTAATTCATTTACCTGTATAAAGTATGCTTTGCCAAAAGCTTCTGTTGTTAATATTTCTATATACAATATCAAGGGCCAATTAGTTCGGGCGCTATATCAAGGATATAGAAAAGCCGGATATTACACTCAAACATGGAATGGCACTAATCAATCCGGATCATTGATGCCTGCAGGTATCTATCTTGTAACTATGGAATGTAAAGATAAGACCTACCGTAATAAATTAATTCTGTTAAAATAAATAATAAAAGGTGACAAAAATGCGCAAAATATTATCTATAATATTAGCATTAATATTTGTTTATAACTGCCATAATAGTACTGGTCCAGAGAAGAAAGACCCCCGAGAATTATTCTGGAGTGTTGATACACTATTATATCCGGAATGCCCACAAACAATGATGGAAGATATCTGGGGAAGTTCTGCTAATAATGTCTATGCAGTGGGGCATAGTTCTCGCAACACTCTTGGAACAATGTATCACTATAATGGCGAAGAATGGCAGCCAGTACCATTAAGCTTTCATGCTGGTGGACCACTAAAGGGTATTTATCGCATCCAAGATATATATGGCTTTTCTTCAAATAACGTTTATGCAGTTGGTGAGGGTAGTGAGTGGGAGAGTAAGATATTACATTACGATGGTAAATCTTGGAAAGAAATTGATATTCCTAGAAGGGGTTCTCTTTTTTGCATTTATGGTGATGCTCCGGATAATATCTGGGCAGCTGGAAATATGGGAACTATCTTTCATTATGATGGTGAAGAATGGCAGACTGACTCACTTCCTCACACAATTAATCACGAATATGAAGTATCCATAGCAGGCAAATCAATGGCAGGAGATTCTGTACATGGTTATTATTTAGCCACTTATTCAGTTAAAAATGGTATTATGTATGATCATCTTTTTTATAATAATGGTGATAGCTGGGTTTTAAAAGATTCCTGCCAGGAATTCACTTCAGATGGGATTATTGAACTATGGATGAGTCCATCAGGTACCTTATACAAAACTAATTGGACAGGTATATATAAGTACGAAGGAGATGAATGGAAACCCATGAGAGATGATGTGGCTGCTTCTGGGATTTATGGAACAAGTGATGATAATATATTTATTACTGCCGCAGACATGGAAACCCATTTTGTATTACATTATAATGGTATAGACTGGTACAAATATGATGATATATTTCAATCCCAAGATGTTCCATATCTTGACGTATTTACTATCGAGGGTGAGGTATTTGTTGTTGGTTATACTACCGATGGTTTCCCGAATAAAACTGTGATCTGGCATGGAAAGTGATAATAAAAAAAGAGTAAATTGATATAAATTAAGGTTATGGAAAATCATAGGATAAATATTACTCTAATTTAATGTATATTTCATTCTTGAATCCTTATCAAAACCTATACTACCGGTATTTATAGATACTGAGTTATTTATCCGACCTAACCCTCGCCAAAATAATTTAGGCATATGTGGGTATTTACAGAATCACAGTTAATTTTTCAACCTGAATTCTGCAAAGCTTGTATCGCCCTTAATAAAATCCTATATATCATCAATATTATCTCTGGCAACTAAGAATTTTAAGTTTAAGCCTAGCCCGATGAGTAGAATCTATTCAGATATTGAGTAAAACATGATCCATATTCCCTTATCTTTCACCATTCCAAAAACTTATCCCTTTAATTTAACCAATAAAATAATGAAATTATGATACATAAATAACGAGGTTAATTATGAAGAAACTACCACTGGGCAAACAGGATTTTAGAGATCTTATTGATGGTAATTTTATCTATGTTGACAAAACAAAATGGATCCATCAAATGCTTAAAGATGATGTCCCCTATTTCATGTCTCGTCCTCGTCGCTTTGGCAAAACTCTGACCGTATCAACACTCCATCATCTTTTTAAAGGACATCAGGATCTCTTTAAAAATACTTTTATTTATGATAAATGGAATTTTCAGGAACGGTCTGTTATTCGATTAAATATGAATGAAGTAAATTCAAGTGAAGGTGCTGAAATCTTCAAAAATGAACTCTTCAGAGTTATTAAAAATCAGTCTAAAATAAATAATGTAAAATTATCAGAATCTCTGTATTCCGCAGCTTTTCAGGAATTAATTGGGAAATTAGATAAACCTGCCATTTTAATAGATGAATATGATAAACCTATTTTGAGCAATATTCATAAACCTGAATATGTGGATCAGATCAGAGAAATCTTGAAAGAGTTCTATGGGGCCATTAAAACCAAAGAAAGCAATCTAAGTTTCATCTTTATTACTGGTATCTCCAAATTTTCTAAGATGAGCATTTTTTCAGA
>DATGCI010000014.1:0-11453 GCA_035312185.1 bacterium | reverse complement strand
GCGATCAATATCTACATTGAGAATGTCAGCAGAGCGTACGATGATCTTGTAGAGTTCTTCCGGTTGATAGTAATTCAATCGCAATACTACGCCAAATCGTTCTCGCATTGGAGAGGTTAGTCTGCCCAAACGAGTTGTGGCTCCTACTAGAGTGAATTTCTCAAGATTGAGCTGGATACTACGAGCACTGGGACCTTGGTCAATTACAATATCGATAAAGTAATCTTCCATAGCTGAATACAGATATTCTTCGACTACATTATTCATTCTATGTATTTCATCGATAAAAAATACATCGCGATAAAGCAGATTGGTTAAAATTCCAGCCAGGTCACCGGCTTTTTCTATTACCGGGCCTGAAGAAGCTTTTATATTTACGCTCAACTCTTTGGCAATAATATTGGCTAGAGTGGTCTTACCCAGTCCAGGCGGGCCAAACAAGAGGACATGATCGAGATTTTCACCACGCTCCTGAGCAGCCTGAATATAGATCTTGAGTTTTTCCAAGACACCATTCTGCCCGATAAATTCAGACAGAGAGTCCGGTCGAATGCTCTTTTTGACCTCTTTATCTTCCTGTATTTCTTCTGGCTCGGTATATTCTGAACGCAATGCAAATTTCCAAAAGTTTATTTATAAGTTGACAACTATATAAAAATGAGTTTAATCAAGCCTAATGATTTGGTCCCGGGATTTGCCTACAGAAACGGAGCTTATCCTGGTTTCCAAATTGTTTTCAATGAATTCCAGATAATTTTTGGCTTCTTGTGGCAGATTCTTGAATTTTCGAATGTGACTAATTGATGTATTCCAGCCCGGCAGAGTTTTATATTGAGGAGTAGCCTGGTTTAGAGGTGTTGCTGGGAAAATACCTTCATCATAGGCAGTACAAACCTTGATTTCGTCAAGGGCATCAAGTACATCTAGTTTGGTAATTACTAGAGAAGAAAAACCATTCACCCGAATAGCGTATTTTGCCAGAACTAGATCTAGCCAGCCGCACCGTCGCGGGCGACCAGTAGTAGCGCCAAATTCTGACCCTGCTTCTTGTAAATATTCCCCAATCTCGTTTTCTTGTTCAGTTGGAAAGGGACCCTGACCAACTCTGGTTAAATAAGCTTTGACAATACCATAATTTGTATCGAGCTGAAAGGGATTGAGACCCAGGCCGCTCATGATATTTCCAGCTGTTGTGTTAGATGAGGTAACAAAAGGATAGCTGCCAAAATCAATATCAAGCATAGTCCCCTGGGCACCTTCTACTAGAACTGATTTATTATTTTCTAGGGCTTCGTGTAAATAATTAACTGTATCGGATCGGTAATCAATTATTTGGGAAGCAGCATCGATGAAGTCCTCCATCTGTTTGTTCAATTCTGCCACATCTTGCTCAGTAAATAAACCTTGCTCGGCATATTGCTTGATTTGGGCATCTATTTTTTTATGGGCGTTATCCATATTGACAAGACCACGAACTCGCAATCCTGAACGGGCGATTTTGTCACTGTAGCAGGGGCCAATTCCACGTTTGGTGGTTCCAATTGCATCTTTACCGCGCTGCCTTTCCAGAACAGCATCCATGAGTTTGTGAACAGGCGTTACAATGTGAGCTTGAAGGGAAATATGCAGGCGTTCGCCAATATCAATGCCCTGGCTTCGTAATTTCTGCATCTCTTCCAACAGGGTAATAGGATCAATCACCATGCCATTACCAAGAATACATTGTTTTCCTTCCCGTAAAATTCCGCTGGGCAATTGGTGGAGAACAGTTTCTTCATCATTTATGCAGATAGTGTGACCGGCATTGGCACCGCCCTGAAAGCGGGCGACAATATCAGCATCATGGCTGAGAATGTCTATGATTTTTCCTTTGCCTTCATCACCCCATTGTCCTCCGATTACTGCATTTACAGGCATATATAGACTCCTTTAAAGATAAAATGCTCCCCTAATGTTCAGGTAATAAGGGAGCATATATTATGGTATAGTTTTAATTTCAAAATTACGACGATGTCTTTATTTTTTTCTGCCAGGCAATCAGAACAGGTCCGGCTACATATATTGAAGAGAATGTACCGGTAATAACACCAATTACCATGGCATAGGCAAATATTTTAACTTCACCAAATGCAAAACTCAAAACCACGACAACAAAAAGAGTGGTTAGAGAAGTAATTATTGTACGGCTTAAAACCTGGTTAATACTATTGTCAATCAGGTCTCTAATATCAAATCTTTTCTTGGTCTGCATATTTTCACGAATTCGATCATAAAGCACAATTGTATCATTAAGCGAGTATCCGACGATAGTTAAAAAGGCGGCAATAGTAGATATGGAAATCTCCATCTGGGCAAAGGAGAATATTCCCAGGGTGAATAAGACATCGTGAACCAGAGCGGCAACAGCGCCCAGAGCAAAATAAAATTTAAATCGAAAGGAAATGTAAAGCCCAATTACAACCAGCGCGCCAATAATTGCAAAAGTTGCATTTCGTCTGAGTTCTTCACCGATCTGCGGACCAACTCCCTTGGTACTCAGTGTCTCATAATTTGGATCCAGGCTGGTCAGAGCTTCTTTTACCTGATCGGCTACCCCACCTTCTTTGGAATATCTTGGCAAACGGATAAAATATTCCTGAGGATGGTTGGTGCCCTGGACAACACTTTTGTCTATTCCAGTTCCTTCTAGAGCCCGACGAATATCATTGGGTTCAACTTCTTTTTCAAATTTTACATGATTAAGAGTTCCACCGGTAAAATCAATTGAATAATTTAAGCCTCTTACAAAAATAAGAGAGATCAAACCGGCAAAAATGATCAATAAAGAAACACTGATCGCTTTTTTACTATGTTCTGTAAACTTAATGTGAGTCTCTTTTAAAAATTGCATATACCTACCTTATATTTATATACTGAGTGTTTGTTTGACTTTGCGCTCGGTCATGAAGTTGTAGATCGTCCTGGTTACGAAGATTGCTGTAAAGAAACTGGCGATAACACCAATTAATAGAGTCACAGCAAATCCTTTGACAGGACCGGTACCAAACTGCATAAGGATGAATGATGTAATAATAGTTGTAAAGTTTGCATCCCAGATTGCAGTAAAAGCACTACTATAACCGCTGTCAATTGCAGATTTAACTGTTTTGCCTTTATCCAACTCCTCCCGGATTCTTTCAAAAATAAGCACATTGTTGTCAACTGCAATACCGACTGTCAGGATTAGACCAGCAACACCAGGCAAAGTCAAGGTGGCATTAAAATAAGCCAGTACAGCCATGACAATGACCAGATTAAGAATCAGAGCCAAATCAGCAATCAAACCGGATTTTTTGTAATAAATGACCATGAAGATGATCACAATAACAAAACTGATGGTCATTAGCCGAACGCCCATGTCAACTGAAGCCTGTCCCAGAGTGGGGCCAACTGTGCGTTCGTTGATAATGTTAACAGGCGCAGGCAAGGCACCGGCTCTTAGCACAATGGCTATATCTTTGGCCTGTTGCATGTTTTCAAAGCCTTCAATATAGGGACGACCGCCGGTGATCTTAGTACGAATGCTAGGCGCCATGTAAACGCTATTATCCAGGACGATAGCAAGACGTTCACCAACATTAGCTCCAGTTAAGCGAGCTAGTTCGCGAGCACCACGATTATTAAGAGTCATATTGACAATGTTTTGACCGGCCGAAGTACCACCGCCACCAATGCTGGCTTCAGCATCAGTAATATAGGTTCCCTTGAGATCGGCTTCTTTATTTAAATGGTAGAGTTCAAAAAACTGTTTTGTCTGACCGTTTTGAAGGGTGACTGTTCTTGCATCGGGTGACCAGTAAAAATCAGAATTATAGGGGAAAAGTTTCTGAACCTTTTCGTTTCCTAGCATTTTTTCAACAAGATATTTATTTTTCTTTTCCACCAGGATAATTCCATTACGGCCGGAGCGGAGTAGTGAAGAGAAGGGCTTTTCTTTGAGCATCTCTTTGTCAGCGACAACTGTTGAATCGCCGACATCTTCCTCAGTTTCTGTCTGAGTCCCAAGAATATCCTCAACACTGACTGTAGTATCCTGGGCTTCTTTTACAACTGTAGTGGAATCTTCTTGGCCACTGGTGTCAATTACGCCTTGACCGGTTGTGTCGCCAACTGCAACTTCACCACTTTTGTAATATTCATCAATCGATTCGATCAGAGATTGAGTAACTCGGGGATCTTTCATTAATTTAAATTCAAGATTGGCAGTTCGTTGAAGCAATTGTCTTGCTCTCTGGGGATCATCGATTCCAGCCAGTTCTACAACGATTCTATCTTCGCCCTGTTTTTGAATAATTGGTTCGGAAACACCAAACTGGTTGACACGATTACGGATCACAGCTAGGGCCCGGGAGCGGGCATCTTTGGCTTCCTGGTCTAATTGCTTGAGAATATCTTCATTTTTATAGCCCAGATCGCTCATATAACGAGCAAGTTTTATATTTTTTTGATCAACCTGATTTCTAAATTCCTGAAGAAAGTCAGTGTCATTAGACCGGCTTTGCTGTTGGGCTGTTTCAACTGCTGAATAAAATTGATCATCTTTGTTGGAGGCTAAGTTTTGAATCAATTTTGGGGTATCCATTTGAAGGACGAGATGCATACCTCCTTGCAAGTCTAGACCCAGATGCAAAATTCTATTATGATATTTTTCCAGCTGTCCACTTTCTTTAAGTTCTTCCTTTTCTGCTTCTGACATCATACTGTAAGAAACGCTCCAGTATAGAGAGTATCCAGCCAGTACAATAACAATCGCAATAATGATAAGTCTAACTCTTGTCTTCTTGAACATTTATTCCACCTCTTACAAATTCCTTTAAAAAAACATACAAAAACGCCGTTGAATTTAAAATATACAACCCCGCAAAGTCAACGAAAAAATAATTATCTAGCCGCCTCTTTTTCTTTTCTGCTGATGATCCCGTTCAAAATAGGAATATAAGTAAAAAATTAATACCGTTCTCAATGAAGGATTTCTCAACAGAAATCTGTAAATTTTTCAACTAATTGGTTTAATTTGCCAGCAGCTTTTGACCATTATCCCAAAAAATCTTGTAGAATATTTTTGAGATCACGGAAGTTGTAGGCCGGAGAATAGTTGAAAAAGAGTTGAAAAATCTTATGAATTGCACTGATCAGATAGTAATTTTTAGGATTAATTTTCCAGGAGGTCGGATGCTCGAAAAACTAAAAGGCTTAACCAAACAGACAATCGTCTATGGATTTGGCAATGTGCTGGTGCGCATGTTGACGTTTATTTTGCTGCCATTCTATATGCATGTTTTGCCAAAAGCGGAATATGGTGTGGCCATTTTGGTAATGACTTTTATTGCTTTTATGAATCATATTTATCGTTATGGGATGGATTCGGCTATTCTAAAATTTTATGAAGGCGCTGACGACGATAGAGAGCGGCGTTCGATTTTATCCAGTGGGTTTTATCTGAATTTAATTACTAGCGTGATTTTGAGTTCTGCGTTGCTGTTTTTTAAGGATCAGATCGGTAATCTATTGATTGCTGCAAACACTGGTAATTATATTCGATTTGCGGCTTTTATTATGTTCTTTGATTGTATGAGCTGGATTCCAATGGCGCTTTTGCGGCTCAAAGAGAAACCGCGCTTATTTTTGGCTATTCGTCTAGTTGAGGTAGCCTTGAATCTGGGGTTGAACATCTATTTTGTTGTCATTTTGCGGATTGGGATCAGGGGAATATTCATTAGTACGCTGCTTTCTGCTTTCACGAAATTTTTGCTTCTATCTCTAACCATTATCAAAGAACTGCGTTTGACATTTTCCTGGCAGAAAGCCCGAGAACTTGTGTTGTTTGGACTGCCCTTGATGCCGACTGGATTAATTCTTTCTGCTATGCAGCTGATTAACCGCCGTTTTGTGATTGAAAAATATCTGGGAACCGATGATGTGGGTTTATATGGAGCTGGTTACAAACTGGGTAAATTCATGATGCTGGTTTCGGTGGCCTTTTATTATGCCTGGCAGCCCTTTTTTCTGAAATCGGGAGTTAGTGAGGATTCCAAAAAATTATTTTCCCGGGTTTTGACATATTTTACTTTTGTCGGGCTTTATATTTGGCTGGGGCTGACCCTTTTTATCGAGCACATCGCCAATATTCACATTGAGGATAAATATTTGATCAATCCTGATTATCAGAGTTGTATTCGAATAGTGCCTTATTTACTGTTGGCCTTTGTTTTTTATGGAATTTATCAGATTTTTCTCCCAGGAATTTATCACAAAAAGAAAACTAAATATATCGCTTATAATATGATATTTACAGGTATTGTCAATGTGGGACTGAATTTTTTGTTGGTGCCGCGCATCGGAATATTGGGAGCAGCTTTTGGAACACTGGCTGGTTTTATTGTTCTGGCGATTTTGACTTATTATAAATCCCAGCAATTGATAAAGGTTGATTATGAATATTTTAGAATTGCGCTGCTTTTGATTTTAATTGTACCTGTTGGATTGGTTTTATTTTATATCCAGATAAGTGTGTTTGTGCGAATTGCTATTTTTGTGGCTTTGCCTTTTCTGCTCTATGTTTTTCGATTTTTTGATAGCCAGGAAATTGCTTTTCTTAAAAATCTTATAAAAAAACGACAGGAATTATCTTCTTGAATAATGGGTTGGAAACTGCGGTTTCTATAAAATGCTGAGGATTGTATGAAATTATTGAGTATTATTTTTATTGTTAGTTTTTTGTACTATTTGCGCTATTTGTATATATTATGGAAAGGTCTGCTATCTTTTAACCAGAAAACTAATCCGGAACGGCCATTTGTGTCAATTGTAGTAGCAGCTCGCAATGAAGAAGAGACTTTGCCAGAATTATTGTCATTGTTGATTAATCAGGATTATGACAAGGCTAAATATGAAATTATCATTGCTAATGATCAATCCACAGACCAAACTGATGAGGTAGTCCATAGATTTCAGGAATATTGTGATAATTTGATTTTAGTTAATGTGGCCGATCCTGGTGAGGGAGTTTCCCGTAAGAAGAATGCTCTTTCGCAGGCAATTGAGCAAAGTCGGGGCGAAATTATTTTGACTACTGATGCGGATTGTGAGGTTCAGGCCTCCTGGATCGAGAATATGGTCAAATATTTCACAGACAATGTGGGGCTGGTTGCTGGACTTTCAATTCCCAAAAAAGAAGCACGTTCCAATATAGTACAAAAATTTGAGTATTTCGATATGCTGGTTTTGTTTACAGCGGCGGCTGGTTCAATTTCTTCCGGCCGATCATTCTCCTGTAGTGGCCAGAATCTGGCTTTTACCAGAGAAGCCTACGACAATGTCGGTGGTTATGGAAAAGTAAAAAATTATGAATCTGGTGACGATGTGCTTCTCATGCAACTGATCAGTAATGCTGGTTATAAAACCCGATTTGCTTTTGATAAAGGCGCCTACAATTCTACGGTCTCAGAAAATAGTCTGCTCAAATTTTTTAATCAGCGCATTCGGTGGGCGACCAATGAACGGCCCCAGTCCCTTTTAAATAAGGAGTTCTATTACTATCTTGTCGATGTTTTTCTACTGAATTTGGTAATGATTGTAACGCTATTTGTTGAGCCTGGACTTTTGCTTGGCTTTTTTCTGATCAAATTTATTTTTGAATTTATCGTTGTAAATCGGGGCCGAAAGACTTTTGGACTGCCATTATCAGTTATGAAATTTTTCCCGGTTTGGTCAATTCTGCATCCTTTTTACGTAATGATAACAGCGATTGGGGAAAAGATGGATCTGTTTCGCTGGAAAGATTGACGGATTTCATAGGCTTAAAAATATACATAAATACTTGGGGGATTAGATTATTTTGGCTGTTTTGGTTTTTGTGAGAATGATATTTATTAGATTGATAATTCTCCTGGCAATATCCCAATATTTTTAACAGGAATTTTGCCGGGGATCCCCCGTTTTTACAATAATGATTTTATTGATGAGTCCACTTTAAAAAGGGTGAAAGGCAGTCATTTTGAGCGGAGTCGAAGGCTGATTTTATTGCTTCTCTTGTCAATCTTTTGACTCCGCGCAAGATGACATTTATAAGTAAAATACCTTTTTAAAGTGGACTCCTAAATATTTCATTTAAAAAATCTCCCCACTACCTGAATAAAATAACAAACTAATAGTGTTGGTTTAAAAATGCTATTTCTATAACAATAATTAATAAAAAATAAAAAAACAATCGTATAAAGGAAACAGGAAAAGAAATAATTGTGCTAAAGCCAATTAAAATATATTTCTATGTTAAAACTTGTGCTATATAAAATTACCCGAATATATCCCATAATATCACTATAGGTGTAAAATAAGAAAAAATATTGGCAATTATAACACAAAAAACTTATATTTTAGTATGCGATTTTGTTGCACATATCGTTATAAAAGTGGTAAAAAATCAAATAACATAAAAAAATATTTGAAATGGTAAACAAACACAGATCTAAAAAGTCATTTAATCCGTTAATACTCTTTTTGCTCACTTCTCTCATAATGATAGATGGCAAACTGTTGTCTGAGAGTATTAAGACGGACACTCTCTATTTATGGGGCGAGGCTATTTCTCAAAATAGGTCAAAAGCCCGCCAGCAGGCAGAAATTAATTTGTTATCCAAGATTCAGGTATCTATCAATTCTTCATTTATGGATATGTTGAGTGAAAGTCAATCCGGTGATTCTGTTGCTATAGAATCTGAAACCAGATCTCAAGTCAGTAATTATACAGGTATGTATTTAAAAGGATTGCAGCGAAAGTATATTAAGCAGGATAATACGTGGACTGTCCTAGCCTATATTCACAAAGATTCACTCAAAAAATCCTTCAATCTTCGAAAAGAGAAGATCAAGCACTATGCTAGAAATGGAATGGCGGCTGTCCGCAAAGGTGATTTTGAGAATGGACTGAAATATCTTTATTGGGGGTATTTGCTTTCGAGGAATTATCCGAATAAAGTTAAGATTGTTGGCCTTTCTGGAGGAAAATCAGTACGTCCGCAAATTGCTTTCCAATCGACTGTAAGTTCGCTGCTCGATAATATCAAAATCACAGCAAAAGAATGTTATAAAGATGGTAGTGTGATCATGGCTCCTCTTACTTTTGAATATAATGGTAAACCCATTAATAAAGCCTATTTCAATTATTATAGTGGAGTAGGAACAGATTACGCTGTTATTGAAAATGGAAAAATTGATATACCCATTTATGATCAACCCGTTAATGATACCAGAGAACTGACTTTGAATTTTGAATATGAGTATATTAATGAAATGGGAGTTGACCCTGAAGTAAAAAGCTTACACCAGTTCTACAAGGATATCAATTTTGTTAATCAAAAAACGGTAACAATAATATTTCCCTGGAATAAAGATAGATCACCAGCAGCAAAAGACACCCAAATTGTAAGCAGTGATAGCATAAAATCTAATAAAAATCTGATTGACACTACTGATTCAGATAGCACTTCGATTATTGCTGATACTGCAGGCAAAAAACCTGATTCTGAAATTTCTTCCGAACAAACGAAGGCCAGTATTGATTCTTTAACTATGGTGAAAAAGATGGAAAAAGACCAACTGAACCCTGAAACTGAATCTATGCAGGTACTAATTGATAATAAAGATGATACTAAAAGATTTTTACAGTTGCTCGTTCAATATAAAAAATTGGGAAAGCTGTCGTTTGGCAATCGAGATGATTTTGCGGATTTGAATGATCTTTTTGTGGTCATTTTGGATAAAAAAAATGTATGTAATATTTTACTATTTACAGGACAGAATTATATCGATATAGAGTCGAAAACAAAATATGAGAGTCTGGAAACAAATTTTAAAGGGAAACGGCTGATATGGGTAAAAGAGCTAAAATAATTTATCAGCATTTTGGAAGAATACTGTTATATATAGTTATTTTGAGTCTGGTAATTAATACTACCATGGCTATGAAAACGAAAGTTGTTATTACAGGTGGGGCCTCCGAAGAATATGAAAAAGACGTTGGAGAAGCTTTAACTGATTTAGTTAATGCCTTTGGCAGCCAAGATTTTGAACTGATTAAAAAACATACGACTCCGCAGAGCTTCGAAGATATAAAAAGTATTATTGAAGAAACTGAATGTTACACTGTAAATCCTCTTTATGAAAGACGGCTTATAAAAGTCACTTTAGGCAAATATGAAGTCAGAGATATTAAAGTCAAGGTCAACATGAAAAAGACGCGAGGAAATCCTTTTCAATATCTTGTATTTACACTCAATTCTCAGAGTGTTGTTGAAGAGGTTCGTTTTGCTATAGAAAGGCATCAATACCAGGAAGTGCTGGATGAGGGGAAAAAACTTCAGGATTTTACACGACGCCAAAAGATTCTCCATTTTATTGAAATTTTTCGAACAGCCTATAATAGAAAAGATCTCGAATATTTAAAAAAGGTCTATAGTGAAGATGCTCTGATAATTGTAGGAAAAGTATTGAAACCTAAAAAAGATGCTCCTGATATGCTGGAAGGATCAAGCCTGTCCAGAAAAAGGATAAAATTTATTAAAATGAGCAAGCAGGAATATATCACAAATTTGGAAAAAGTCTTTAAGATAAATTCTTTCGTTAAGGTCCATTTTGAAAAAATAGAAATTAGCAGGCATCCTAAAATAGAAGATATTTATGGTGTCACTCTCAAACAAAAATGGACAAGCTCGAATTACTCAGATACCGGTTATCTCTTTTTAATGGTCGATTTTATGAATCCTGAAAAACCAATAATTCATGTTAGATCCTGGCAGCCCAATAAATTTCCCGATGGATCGGTAGTTAGTTTAGGTGATTTCGAATTGATTGATTGAATTAAGATTGGTATTTGCTCAGTATTCTGATATAAAATTGAACTTAACCTGATTTTTGATACAAATCCATGTGAAGTAAAATGAGGAGGGCCATAAAGCCCGGTTAACATGCGGTTTGCGGAATATTATTCGACACATTTTTAACAGACAATAGATTAATGGACAACCTTATGTTATCAGACAGAATTAAGTATAATTCGAAGCCCATCTTAGTTCTAATCTCTCTGGTTATGTTTTCTGTAATAGGAGCAGAAGAACTAGATGTTTATGACAAAATTGATAAGCTGGTCAATCAATTAGAAGACTGGCAAAATCACTCAGTAGATTTAACAGCGCTGCACAACGATACTATCAATAGTGAAATTCTGCATCACTATATTTTGCAGAAAGATAGTATAGCACCGCAAAAATATCGTTTGCAATTATCTTTGCCTATTTACATGGGGAGCCTAACCACCAGAATTAACTATCTGATCGACAGTAGTTCTAATGAAAACCAAATCAAATATATTGACAACTTAAGCATGACCGATACCAGTTTTATTTACGATGATTCTA
>DATGCI010000013.1:0-8328 GCA_035312185.1 bacterium | reverse complement strand
GCAACATGCATCAAATAGAATTTTAGACTTGATGAACCGGCGCTCAGGCCAGGAGAAAATTCGTAGTATAGTAGAAAAATTGCGCTCAGATGTTCCGGAAATCGCTCTGAGGACAACTGTTATGGTCGGCTTTCCAGGAGAGACTGAGGAAGAGTTTTATCAACTTCTGGATTTTATTGAGGAAATGGAATTTGAAAGGCTGGGTGCTTTCACCTATTCTGAGGAAGAAGGCACGGAGGCAGCCCGTTTTGATGATAGTTTTCCTCAGGAAGAAAAAGACAGGCGTCTGGAAATGATCATGAGTACTCAGTATGAAATCACTTCTCAATTTGCCCGCAATCAGGTAGGAAAAGTGATTGATATGATTGTTGATCGCAGGGAAAGTGAAACAGCCATAGGACGTACTATTTGGGATGCACCTGAAGTTGATTGTAATGTTTTAATTGACAATAACGAGGTTAAAACCGGAAATATTTATCCGGTTAAAATAATTGAGAGTCGGGATTTCGACTTAATTGGAACCCTACACAAGGAGGAGCAATCATGAAAGCTTTGATCACTGCCGGAGGGAAAGGCACACGCTTGAGGCCAATTACCCATACGCAAAATAAGCATCTGATTCCTGTGGCCAATAAAAAAATTCTGGACTATGCTCTAGAATATGTCAAAGAAGCCGGTATCAATGAAGTTGGAATAATTACCAATAAAGGAGATACAGAGGTTCAGGACGTATATGGTGATGGCAGTGATTTTGGTCTGAATTTGACCTATATACCTCAGGATTCGCCACGTGGATTGGCAGATTGTGTTCGTATTGCTGAACCTTTTATTGGCAAGGAACCTTTTGTGTTTTATTTAGGAGATAATATAATCGTTGGTGGAATAAAGCGATTTGTCGATCAGTTTAAGAGCAATGGCACCAGTTGCCATCTTGTTCTTTCTAAGGTACCTGATCCTGAACGATTTGGTGTTCCCGAAATAAAAGATGATCGTATTGTTAAAGTAGAAGAAAAACCCACAAATCCCAAAAGTGATTTTGCTGTGACAGGAATTTATCTTTATGATCACAACATTTTTGAGGCTGTAAATAATATTGAAATGAGTGACAGAGGCGAGCTGGAAATTTCTGATGCCCATCAATATTTGATTGATAAAGGGCTGGAAGTTTCTTACTCTGAAATTACAGGCTGGTGGAAGGATACGGGAAAACCCCGGGATTTGATTGAAGCCAATCGCCTGGTTCTGGATAATGTAGAAAGAAAAATCGAGGGGAAAGTTGATGATAATAGCGTAATTCAGGGAAGAGTGAGCATTGCCAAAAGTGCTGAAATAGTCAACAGCCAGATTCGAGGCCCCGTTATCATTGGAGAAGGCGTCAAAATTAAAGATTCTTACATTGGCCCTTATACTTCATTGGACAAAGATACTCACGTGAAAAATTCTGAACTGGAATTCAGTATAATCATGGAAGAAGTAAAAATTTATAACCAGACTTCCCGTCTGGAAAATAGTATTCTGGGTAAAAATGCCGCGGTTGCCAAATCAGTCCGCAAACCGGCTGCTAACAAATTCATAATTGGTGAAAATAGTCGGGTAGCCCTTTTATAATTTGCTGTCAAATGGAGAATTTATTCCAAATAAGATAAAAACAATTAAGATAAAAACATTGGGATGTCGTTTGAATCGGTCGGAATCCGATTCTATTGGTGAATTATTACACAAGCAGGGCTATGATCTTGTAAATTCTGATAGTTCTGCTGATCTCACTATAATTAATTCCTGCTCTGTGACCCGCCAGGCAGCAGCCAAAACTCGAGCGGAAGTAACAGCAGCTCGTAAGTCTTCACCTGATGGAAAAGTTGCTGTTGTTGGTTGTTATGCCCAGGAACTAGGTGATGAACTCCTAAACCAGGATGGTGTAGATCTGGTATTGGGCAATATTAATAAATACAGTATCTCAGAATATTTTGAAGAGCTGGAAATTGGTAAAAAATTATCACAGGTTAAAAATATTAATCAAATGGATTGGAGCAAGGATGGCTGCTCTACATTTTTAAATGATTCTACAATTCCTGACAGTTCACGAACCCGGGCAAATTTGAAAATTCAGGAAGGCTGTGATTACTATTGTTCCTATTGCATAATTCCCTATTTACGAGGTTCATCCCGCAGCCGGAAGTTTGACAGTTGTATTCAGGAAGCCCAAGGCCTGGAAGAAACGGGTTATAAGGAAATTGTTCTCACAGGAATCAACATTGGAACCTATCAGGACAAAGGTCGCAATTTAGTTGATCTTATTCAGAGTCTGCTGGCAAAAACCAACCTGGATAGAATCAGAATCAGCTCCATCGAACCTGATCTTGTCAGTGATGAATTAATTCAGCTGATGAAAAATGAAAAAAGATTGTGTCGCCATCTGCATATTCCTCTCCAACATGGATCTGATAAAATTCTAAAAAAGATGAACCGGCGTTACATTGTCGAGGAATACAGAAATTTAGTTGATAAAATTGCTGACAGCATACCAGAAATTTGTCTGGGCACAGATATTATGACTGGATTTCCTGGCGAAGGCGATCGGGAATTTGAGGAGATGTATAAAAATTTAAAGGCAATGCCGGTCGTTCATTATCACGTATTTCGCTATTCACCCCGAGAAGGAACCAGAGCCTATGATTTTCCCGATCAGGTGCATTCACGGACTGCCAAACAGAGAGCAAAATTATTGAGAAAACTGGGCGCGAGCAAAAAGGAATCTTTTGTAGCCGAATATGAAGGCCAAAACGTGGAAGTGCTAGCAGAACAGTTTAATAAAAACAATATTTTAACAGGATATACTGAGAATTTTATTAGAGTCAAATTTAAAGGCAAGCAAGAAGATGTAAATAGGATTAAGACAATTGCTATCAAAGAGCGCAACGGTGAACAATTAGCTGGAGAAAAAACAGGTGAGTAAAGAAAAGTACTTTATTGGAATTGCCGGGAATATTGGCGTCGGCAAAACAACAATGACGAAAAAACTGGCCAAGGATCTGGGCTGGGAAGCCTATTTTGAATCGGTGATCGACAATCCCTATTTGGAGGATTTTTATGCAGATATGGCTCGATGGAGCTTCAATTTGCAGGTCTATTTTTTATCCCATCGCTATAAATCTCACAAAAAGATGACCGAAAGCCCCAACTCCTCTATTCAAGACCGCACAATCTACGAAGATGTGGAAATTTTTGCCCGCAATCTTTACAAAATGGGCAATATGAGTGAACGCGACTGGAAAAATTACAAAGAACTTTTTGGGATAATGGTCGATGAGCTCCAGGATCCCGACTTGATAATCTATTTAAAAGCCAGTGTTGATACCCTTTTGACAAGAATTGGTAAACGCTCTCGTGATTTTGAAAAAAAGGTTGATCCCGAATATTTATACAGGCTCAATATTTCCTATGATAATTGGATAAAAAGAGAAAAAGAACGTAACCCTGTTCTGGTTATTGATACTGATGACTTTAATATTTTTGAGGATAAAGAAGATTACCAGGGCATCATAGAAAAAATAAGGGGTTATTGCCCAAAAATATGATAATGATTACTAAATATATCCATTATTGCATCTAAGTGCTTTATCACCTAAATTTTAGGTTGTTAATTTGAGGGTTTTTAAATGAAAAACATAGCTGTTTTTGCTTCTGGCCGGGGCTCCAATTTTCAGGCTATAAATAAACAAATCAAATCCGGAGATATTCCTGCCCAAGTGGTATGTGTGATCAGTGACAAAGCCAATCCACCTGTTTTTGAAAAAGCACAGCAAGATAATATTGAAACTCATTATATCAATAGAAACCAATTCAAAAAAGAACAGGAGTATTCTGAATTTCTACTCCGCATTTTACAAAAATATAATACTGATCTGATTGTTTTGGCCGGATATTTGAAATTAATTCCAGCCAGGATTGTACGAGAATTCCGCCATGCAATTATCAACATTCATCCGGCCCTGCTTCCAAAATTTGGCGGTAAAGGCTATTATGGAAGCAGAGTTCACGAAGCTGTTGTCGAAGCCGGTGAAGAGGAGTCGGGAGCTACTGTCCACTTTGTGGATGAAATCTATGATAATGGCCTGATAATTAAACAGGATAAGGTGCAGGTCAAAGCTGACGACACTCCGCATTCTCTGGCTGAGCGGGTTCTGGAAGTAGAACACCGAATCTTTCCGGAAGTTGTCAAAGCCTTTTGCGAAGATCGAATTCAAATTAATAAGGATGGGGTTCAAATAAAAGATGACTAATTTTGCTATTAAACGCGCGATCGTAAGTGTTTGGAATAAGGAAAAAGTTGTTCCGCTAGCTAAGAAACTAGAGGAGCACGGAGTCGAAATTTTTTCCACAGGTGGGACTTTTCGCAAATTAAAAGAAGCAGGAATAGATGTTAATCGAGTCACTGAAATTACAGAATATCCTGAAATATTGGATGGCCGGGTAAAAACTCTTCATCCTCTGATTTTTGGTGGATTGCTGGCTGACACTTCCAAAGAAGAACACAAAAAAGATTTGGAACAAATCGGCGCCTCTCCCTTTCAATTGGTTGTTGTCAACCTTTATCCCTTTTCGCAGGCCTATAATGATCCTGAAAGTACTCACGATGAGATTATTGAAATGATTGATATTGGTGGACCCAGTATGCTACGGGCAGCTGCTAAAAATTATAGCAGTAATATTGTACTTTCTGAACCAGAGCAGTATGACCGATTTCTAGCAAAATTAGAAAAAGATGCTCTGGATCTTGAATATAGAAAAAAACTGGCCGCAGCTGTTTTTCAGAAAACCTATGAATATGATCGTCAAATTGTAAATTATTTTGCTGATATAAACCAGGAAGAAATTCTTGCCGAAGGGCTTTATAAAAAGGTTCATGATCTACGTTATGGTGAAAATCCTGATCAAAAGGCCGGATTGTATGCACCGCAGAAGGATCTGAGCTGGCGGCCTTTTCAGCAATTAGGTGGCAAAGAACTTTCCTATAATAATTACCAGGACTGTCTGGCTGCTTATCAAATTGTGCAGGATATGCAATTCGATGAACCTGCTTGCGCTTTGATCAAACATATGAATCCTTGTGGCTTTGGCACAGGCTCAGATCTTAAAAAGGCCTATTTGAGAGCTGTTAAAACTGATCCCAAAAGCTATTATGGAGGAATTGTCAGCCTGAATGGAAAAGTAACGAAAGAGTTGGCCGAAGAGATGATAAAAAGTTTTCTGGAATGTATTATTGCTCCTGAATATGATCCGAAAGCGCTGGAGGTTCTCAAAAGCAAAAAGAATCTGCGCATATTGATACCCGATGATGATGGCTTAAATATGGAACAACAAGTCCATACTTATGGCCAGGGAAAATTAGTTCAGGATCAGCAGAAGATATCAGAAGCAGAAGAACAGGATTGGAAGATCGTAACCGAAAATAAAAACACCAAAAATTATCAAAAAGCCTTACAGATTGGCTGGCGTTTGATAAAAAATGTGAAATCCAATGCTATTGTTCTGGCCGACGAAAATGGAGCAGTTGGTGTTGGTGCCGGTCAAATGTCGCGGGTTGATGCTTTAAAAATTGCCATTCGCAAAGCAGGAGAGGCCGGTCTTAATTTGGATGATACAATAATGGCCTCTGACGCCTTCTTTCCCTTTCGTGATTCTGTGGATCTGGCCCAGGAAGAAGGAATTGTTGGAGTAATTCAGCCAGGCGGAAGTATTCGAGATGAAGAAGTTATAACCGCCTGCGATGAACATGATATGTTCATGATTTTTACAGGAAAAAGAGTTTTCAAACATTAATATAGTCTGGAGTTTATATGTTCAAAAATCTATTTAATTTCTTTTCTGGTGATCTGGGAATCGATCTGGGAACTGCCAATACATTGATCTATGTCAAAGGCAAAGGAATGATGCTCAATGAACCTTCGATTGTTGCCCGCTCCAAACACGATGGAAAAGTTGTTGCTGTTGGCAAGGAAGCCCGGGAAATGCTGGGGAAAACTCACCAGGATCTGGAAACTGTCAAACCTCTCAAGAATGGTGTAATTGCTGATTTTGATATGACCGATGCCATGATCAGAGGTTTTATTAAGAAAATAAATTTTAGCCGTCTGGCAAGGCCTAATATTGTGATCTGTATTCCATCCGGTATTACCAGTGTGGAAAAACGAGCAGTTCGTGAATCAGCAGAACGAGCCAATGCCAGAAATGTTTATCTTGTTCAGGAACCGATCGCTGGAGCCATTGGAATCGGCATTGATATATCCAAACCGGTTGGTAATATTATTGTTGATATCGGCGGTGGAACTACTGAAATCGCTGTAATCGCTTTGAATGGAATTGTTACCAAAAAAGCGATCAGAACAGCTGGTAATGAAATGGACAAGGCTATAATTCAGCATTTTCGTGAAGAGCATAATCTGTTGATCGGTGAAAGAACAGCAGAAAACATAAAATGTACCATGGGATCGGCTATGCCGATGGACGATAGAACAATTTCTATAAAAGGTCGCAGTTTGGTGGCTGGGATTCCCAAAACTATTGAGCTTTCCTCAGTAGAAATCAGGGAATGTTTAAATGAAACTGTGGACTTGATCACCCAGGCTATTAAACAGGCTCTGGAAGAAACGCCACCAGAACTCTCTTCTGATATTCTGGATCGGGGAATTATTTTGGTTGGTGGTGGTGCTCAGCTCAAAGGCCTTGATAAACGGATTCGAGTTGAAACTGATCTCCCAGTCAACACTGCTGAAGATCCTTTGAAAGCTGTTCTCAATGGTACAGGGAAAATTGTAGAAAACATTGATAAATATCGGGAAGTACTGGAATAAATGTTCAAAGCAATATATGATTTTATTTATGATTCTTTTGAATATATCCTCCTGGGGATTTTGATCCTGCTATCTTTTATATTGATTCTATCCGGTGATGCTCCCCAGGTTGATGCCCTCCAGAATAGTCTTTCTGATACTTTTTCTTTTCTTACATACCCAAAAAAATTAATCCAAAAAACAACCGGGCTGATCCAGGAAAACAAGGATTTGCGACGTCAAAATTTGCAATTAATTCGAAGGAATTCGGAATTGATCGAAGCCTACAAAGAGAATAAAAGATATGAGGAAATGTTAGGCTTTCGTGATTCAATTGATTACAGGGTTCTACCGTCCCGGGTCATAAATTATGGAAGTATGAGCATTGGACAGGCTGTTTTGTTAAACAAAGGCCAAAAAAACGGTGTCACCAAGCATATGCCGGTTATTAGCACTGAAGGCGTGGTTGGTAAAGTTGTCAATTCCGGTGACCATACAGCTGTAGTCCATGTTTTTAATGATATTAATTTTCGGCTATCAATTCGATTTATGGATAGCAGGGTTGTTGGTATTCTTCAGCCCCTTGGCGATGGAATGCTTCAGGTTCGAGACATACCGACAACTGCCGTGATCCATCCCGGAGAAGAGGTGGTGACCTCGGGATTTAGCGATATTTTCCCACCAAATCTGAAGGTAGGGATTGTTGACGAAATCAAACATTCTGAGACCCGGAATTATCAGATTGCTACAGTTAAGCCCTATGTTCAGCTGGAATCACTGGAAGAAGTCTTTATAATATTGAAATAAATATGCTTAAAAAAATATTACATACAGTTGGTTTAGTATTTCTGGCCCTTTTCTTACAGGTTACCCTGGGAGATTGGATCAGTATTCAGGATATTCGCCCGGATTTTTTATTGATCGCTGTGATTCTGATTGCCAGGTCTGATGGAAAACTGTACGGTGAAATATGGGGTTTCATAATCGGCCTGATATCTAACAGCATTGGAGTAAGCATGCTCTTTGGATTATCGGCTCTGGTCAAAACAATTACAGGTTTCATCAGCGGTTATTTAAAGGGTAGTAAAAGGTCGATGAGCCTTTTCAACTATTATTTCATCGTTATCACTATTATGTTGATCCATTTTATAATTCTGTATACGATCTATTATAATTCAGCGGATATGTCACTCCAATATATTGTTATGCGTTATGTAATTCCCTCTACTTTTTACACTTCAGCCTTTTTTGTAATAATCGATAATATTTTGCCCCAAAACGAATAGAGCATCATGTCATTCTTTAGTTATTCAGTCCCAAAAACAATCAAGAATGTCAGTTTATTTATTGTCGGTCTGGTATTTATGATCCTTTTGTATCGTTTTTACCAGATTCAAATTCAGCAGCACAGTAAATATAGCGGCATTGCTGAAGATAATCGTATTAGAATGGTTACCCTGGAAGCGCCCCGGGGGATCATATACGATCGTAATGG
>DATGCI010000012.1:0-6206 GCA_035312185.1 bacterium | reverse complement strand
ATGATATCAAAAGTACAAATTTAAAATTTTCTCCTATTGTATGATTAGAGTTTATAAGATTCTAAATTATTTTATCCTAATGGTTTAATTTTGGGAGAATCGCGGTCTAATTATAAAAAGACTGAATTTTGATTCGGTAATTAAAGTGGCAATTATCTAACCAGCTTCACCAATTTCCATCCATTTATCCAAAAATACACCAATCCATGATTTCACTCTACCTAAAACCATTACCCAAAAAAATCAAAATACATGACAACCAAATTTTATCTACATTGTCTAATTTTGATGGATATTTTTTATTGCGATTGTTTTCCTGTAAATTAGTAACCCTTAGATAAAGATTTTGTAAAATTATTACAATGGATCCAATTCTAACTTTATTTATTTGCCATATATTATTTAGTAACCTATTCGCAAATAGCCGATCAAAAGCTTTGTTTGCGACTATTATTAATAAATTTTGAAGCAGGAGAGATTATGTCAAAAAAATTATTTTTGTTCCTGGCTGTTGCCACAATTTTAGTCAAGGGTATTTTCGGCCAGGTTGACGCCAAACTAATGCAACATCCGGATGTTTCCGAAACTCAGATATGTTTTATTTATGGAGGAGATATTTGGGTTGTTGACAAAGAGGGTGGATTGGCCAAAAAGTTGAGTTCTCCAAAAGGAACCGAGGCTTTTCCTCGTTTTTCACCTGATGGTAAACACATCGCTTTTAGTGGTAATTATGACGGGAATACCGATGTGTATATTATTCCCAGTCAGGGTGGAATTCCGAAGCGAATAACCTATCATCCCGGCACAGATCGCCTTGTCAACTGGAGTCCTGATGGAGAAGAGTTATTGTTTGCTTCCCGACGGGAAAGTGGCCGAAGCAGGTTTAACCAGCTCTATCATATTTCCAGAAAAGGTGGTCAGGCTCAAAAATATCCAGTCCCTTATGGAGAATTTGCAGCTCTTGCGCCCGATCAAAATACTCTGGCTTACATGCCCAAGACAAGGGACTTTCGTACCTGGAAACGCTACAGAGGCGGTGGAACCTCCGAAATCTGGCTATTTAATCTGGAAAATTATGAATCTAAAAACATAACTAAAGATGAAGCCATTGATGCTCACCCTATGTGGCATGGCAAATATATTTACTTTTTATCTGATCGAGGAAATCATCAAAGACACAATATTTGGCGTTACAATTCCGAAACTGAGGATTATAAAAAGATCACCGATTTTACTGAATTTGATATTACTTTTCCGGCTATTGGTGGCGGCGACATAGTTTTCGAGGCTGGTGGCGATATTTACCTTTTGAATCTAGAAAACGAAGAATACAGACAGGTTAATATTAATGCTACAACCGATCTAGCCCGGGTCATGCCCCGCCAGATAACTGTTGACAAACGCTTTCATAATCCAACTATATCCTATGATGCAAAACGGATAATTGGTGAGGCGCGAGGAGATCTTTTTTCCGTCCCTGCTGAAAAAGGCTATACGCAAAATCTAACTCAAACTTCAGGAGTTGCTGAAATTAAGCCCGCTTATTCACCAGATGGTTCCCGACTTGCTTTCTGGAGCGACCAAGATGGTGAATATGATCTTTATATAAAGAATATGAAAAACTATAAAACCAGCAAAGCTATTGATTTCGATAAAGGTTTTCGCTATCAACTTTTCTGGGCACCGGATGGTGAGAAATTAGCCTTTATTGATAATCAGCAATATATCCATATTTACAATCTAGAGTCTGAGCAATTATCAAAAATTGATCGTGAAATCGATCGTACTCATCCGGCTCTGGCTGGCTTTCAATTAAATTGGTCTTCCGATAGTAAATGGATTACCTATTCAAAACAATTACCAAAAGGTCAAACAGCAATTTTCGCCTATAATCTTGCCGAAGAGCAAGTTCATCAACTGACTTCCGGTTTTTACAATGACTCGGCCCCTGTTTTTGACCCTGACAATCAATATCTTTACTATCTTTCAAAACGGGATTTAGATCCGGTTTACAGCTCTATTGATGCTACCTGGATCTATCCTAACACAACAAGAATAATTGCAGTGCCTCTCTCAGATTCAATCCCTTCTCCCCTAGCCCCGAAGAATGATAGTCTAGCAATTCAAAAAGAAGACACTAGCGATAAAAAGGAAAAACCTGAAGCAGATAAAAAAGACCCAGAAGAAGAAAAGTTAAATATTGAGACAGAAAACTTTGAAAGTCGGATGGTAATTCTACCTCCTAAAGCCGGACGATATTCTCATCTGGCTGCTGTCAAGGGCAAAATCCTGTATATCAAACACTCACCCAGCGGTTCAGACTCACGCCAATCACCGCTTAAATATTTTGACCTGGATGAAAAAGAAGAAAAAACAATTCTTGATGATGCTGATGATTTCACAATCACCGCTTCCGGAGAAAAATTGCTGGTGCGAAAAAGCGGGAAATTATATATCGTTGGAATTGCCGAGAAACAAAAATTGGACAAAGCCGTCCCGGTAGAAAATTTAAAAATGGATCTTGATCCTCGATCAGAATGGACCCAGATGTTTCATGAAGTCTGGCGCAAATATCGCGATTTTTTCTACGATCCCAATATGCACGGAGTTAATTGGCAGGCTATGCGAAAACAATATTCAGCGCTACTTCAAGATGCAGTTGACCGCAGTGATGTTAATTTTATTACTGGCAATTTGATTGCTGAACTCAATTCTTCTCACACTTATGTATTTGGTGGTGATATGGAGCGCGGAGAACGCGAAAATATTGGATTGTTAGGTGCTGATTTTATTCTTGATAATGGTGCCTATAAAATTGATAAAATTATAGAGCCGGCTCCCTGGGATCAGGAAGTGCGTTCACCTCTGGCTGAATCCGGCGTGAATGTTGAGGAAGGTGATTACATTTTGGCTGTAAATGGCAAAAAAATCGATCCCAACAAAGAGCCCTGGGCAGCCTTCACTGGTCTGGCCAATGAAACTGTAGTTTTGACAGTCAATGACAGTCCTGAGATGGAAGGTGCTCGTCAGATTATTGTCAAGACCCTTGCTACCGAAAGGCGCTTGCGCAATTTGGCCTGGATCAATAAAAATAGAAAATATGTAGAAAAGTTGTCCGAAGGCAAACTGGGTTACATTTATATGCCCAACACCTCAACCTCCGGTCAGACTGAGTTGATCAGGCAATTCTATGGCCAATTTGACAAACAGGGTTTTATCATTGATGAAAGATTTAACAGTGGCGGTCAACTTGCCCATCGTTTTGTTGAACTTCTTTCCCGCCCAATAGTTCACTACATTTCCCGGCGTAATGGTCCCAATTGGCAAATTCCAGAACAAGCTCATGAAGGACCTAAAGTAATGTTGATCAATGGCTGGAGTGTATCCGGTGGCGATGCCTTTCCCTACACCTTTAAAAGCCAGAATATCGGGCCGATTGTTGGCACCAGAACTGCCGGCGGATTAATTGGACCGGCGACCGGTCACGGATTGATCGATGGAGGGATATTCACCGTGCCTGGTGGCAGAATCTTTAGTGTTGATGAAGAATGGTTTCCGGAAAGCCACGGTGTAGAACCTGATATCAAAGTTATCGACGATCCTACAAAATTAGCAAAAGGTGAAGACCCTCAGATCAAACGGGCAGTCGAGAAAGCTTTGCAAATGTTAAAAGAAAATCCACCTCGTGAGGTAGAACATCCAGCTTTTGAAGATATGACTTCAGATAAGAATAATTAAAATAAAAGGAGCACTTATGTACAAAAAAGCATTATTTGTCCTGCTAATCACAGGATTATTAGGCAGTTTCGTTTTTGGCGGAATTGATGCAAAAATGCTGCGCTATCCCGATGTTTCCGACAGCCATATTTGTTTTGTTTATGCTGGCGATATCTGGGTAGTTGACAAAGATGGTGGTGTGGCGAGTAAATTGAGTTCACCAGAAGGCGAAGAGCAGTTTCCTCGTTTTTCCCCTGATGGTTCGCGCATCGCTTTTACAGGAAATTATGATGGTAACAATGATATTTATGTAATTCCGACTATGGGCGGCATAGCTGAGCGCATGACCTACCATCCTATGACCGATCGAATTCTGGATTGGTATTCAGATGGAGAGACATTGTTATTCAATTCTCATAGAAAAAGCGGTCGTCAGCGGTATGGACAGTTTTACTCTCTTACTGTAGAAAATGGCTTCCCGGAAAAATTACCAGTTCCCTATGGCGAATTTGGTTCACTTTCAGAAGATGGCGAAAAAATCGCCTATGTGAAGCGCTCCCGTGATTTTCGCACCTGGAAAAGATATCGTGGTGGTATGGCTGCTGATATCTGGATCTTTAATCTCAAAACCAAAGAGGCCCGCGAAATTACCGATACTGATGCCAATGAAAGTCAGCCTATGTGGCACGGCAACATTATCTACTTCCTGTCTGATCGTGGTGAAAACAAACGCTATAATATCTGGTCTTACAACACTACTAATGGCAAAGTGAAACAACTCACTAATTTTGAAGAATACGATATTCATTTTCCTGCCATGGGTCCCGATGATATTGTCTTTCAGGCCGGTAGCGATATTTACTTGCTGGATCTGGAGACAGCTGAAGTTAACAAAGTTAATATTGACGTGGTCACTGATAAAAGCACACTTAAACCAAAAACTATTAGTGTCGGCGATTATGTTGATAATGGTACTCTATCACCACAGGGAAAACGAGTTCTCATCGAAGCTCGTGGAGAAATCTTTACTGTGCCTGTAGAAAACGGATATACCCAGAATCTGACTCAGTCTTCAGGTTCGGCTCAAAGATATCCTGCCTATGCTCCTGACGGAAAGCATTTTGCTTATTGGAGTGATGAGTCAGGTGAATATCAATTGATCCTGCAAAATACTCAAAATGCCGACGACAAAGAGGTTTTGACCGATTTTGAATCCGGTTATCGCTATAATCTCTATTGGTCACCAGATAGTAAAAAACTGGTTTTTATTGATAATGCAATGGACATTCTCATGTATGATATGGAAAAAGATAAGGTCATCAAAATTGACCATTGTAATTGGAAAATGCATGGCGAACTCAGCAACTTCAGTGTGGATTGGTCTTCTGACAGCAAATGGTTGACCTATTCCCGAGGGATGGACAACCAGAATGGCGCAATCTTCCTTTACAACACTGAAAAAAATGATCTCCATCAGGTAACCTCCAATTACTACGACGATTCAGATCCTGCTTTTGACCCTGATGGTAAATATCTCTACTTTTTATCCAACCGCCACTTTAGCCCGGAATATAGTGATATGGATAATTCTTTCATTTATTCCAATTCAACTCAAATAGTCGCCGTTTCTCTCAGAGAAGATGTGGAATCACCACTTGCAGCAGAAAACGATACAGTATCCATCAAAGAAGAAGAAAAAGATGATACAGAGGATGAGCCCGAAGAAGAGAAGAAAAAAGAAGAAAAAGAGGAAGAAAAGCTGGAAATCGATCTAAAAAACTTTGAAGAACGTATGGTCGTCCTTCCTCCCAAACATGGAAACTATAGCTCAGTTGGAGCGGTAGCTGGTAAAGTTCTCTATATTCATCATCCGCCTACAGGTTCTCAGGGTGAAAAAAGTTCACTCAAATATCTGGACCTGGAAGAACGGGAAGAAAAAGAAATAATCTCTGGAGTTTCCAACTATGAATTGTCTGCCGATAAGAAAAAACTACTGGTTGCTAAAAATGGCAAATTTGGTGTAATTGATGTCGCGCCTGGTCAGAAATTTGAAAATGTAATTTCTACCAGTGGTATGCAAATGGAACTTGATCCTATGGCCGAATGGAAGCAGATTTACAATGATGCCTGGAGAATTGTACGGGATTATTTCTACGATCCCAATATGCACGGTGTTGACTGGGATCAGACCAGAGAAAAATATGGAAAACTCCTTGAAGATGCTGTAACAAGAAGCGATGTCAACTATCTGATTGGTGAAATGATTGCTGAGTTGAACGCTTCCCATACCTATCGTGGCGGTGGTAGTATAGAAACTGCTGATCGTGAGCCTTCTGGTTGTCTGGGTGTAGATTTTATTGAAAAGGATGGCCACTATAAAATAGATAAAATCATTACTGGCGCCAAATGGGATAATAAAATTCGCTCACCTTTTAACCGCAGCGGAGTTGATGTAGAAGAAGGCGATTATATTTTGGCTATCAATGGTG
>DATGCI010000011.1:0-18137 GCA_035312185.1 bacterium | reverse complement strand
CAATTTGGTAGCTGCATTTACTCATTTCAGCAGAGAGAGTTTTTGTTTCGGTGTCCTTTATTCCCAGGGATCCTAATTTGCCAGCCAGGATTGAAGTGAAATCATCATTTTGGTATAATTGGTAAAAAGGATTGAAATATTCGCGCAGGCAGCAAACGCCCTGACCGGAAATTTTATTGTCCTGATCAATATTCAGGTCAAGATTTATATATTGACTATTTTTACTGTCTGGAGATTTTATTTGAGAGGCATCTTCATATTTTTTACCGACAGGTAATTTATAATGATTTTCCAGATGATAAGCCTGATTATTCTTTTGATAGCCAGTTACTGTCAGATATTCCCATTTTTGTTGACATTTATATTGAACAGCCACATTGGAAAATTGCATTAGTCCGGGCACTGATTCTGCAAAGACATTATCGGATGTCAATAAAACAGGTTCGGCTTTAATACCAATTTCTTGCAGAAAAGCAGCCAATAAATAAGCTTTATCAAGAGGGTTGCCAGTGTTGTGATTCCAGGTTTCAGAAACTGGTTTGAATCTGTAGCCAGTATAGGCAGGATCAAATCCTGCATTTCCCAATTCGGAATTTACTATTTCCTGAATCTTGAATACTTTGCTCTTTCTGTCCTGAATGTTTTTTATTTGAGCCTGCATATATTCTTGCATCGAATCGGTAAGCTTTAATTTATTATCCAGATCTTGTGTCATCCAGTTATGAACTTCTGACCAGGATTTTAGAGTAGAGAAAACAAGATAGGGTGCATATTGCTTATAAGCCGCAGCACCTGTTTCTTGTGGTTGAGCTTTAAGATTTTGAAAAGTCCAGGTGTAAACCTTATTACCATTTTTCTGATCAATATTGGGCTCCGCTTCAGAATTAAATAGTTTGTATTGCAGATCTTGGTCTTCCGGAACTACAACCTGGATGGTTTTCTGATCGATAGGAAAGCGGGAAGCCATTGTGGCTGAGCCCATTAAACCTGGTAAAAAATCGGGTTGACTGGTCAATTGGTAGGCAAAGTTTACCTGGCAGCCCCGTTCTACACCGGTATGAGAAACAACCATTCTGCGAAGATGAGCATACTGAGGAGCACCAACAGCGCCGTCGATCATTACCTCGTTGAATCCCCGTTGGGGAGTAGGATTTTTGGTTCCATCTTTCATAATAGTGGTGGCTTCCGTGATTTCCAATTCCTGATATTCAGGATTGTACATTACAGATTGGTCAGGAAAATTTCCCGTTGTAGTTAAAAAAGTATTTAATTGAGCTTGATGTTGATAGGTTTGGACTATTTTTCCGTCTTCAGTTATCTGATATTTTTCAGTAATATTTTTATAAACTGCATCCGGTTCGGCAGCAAAGATTATAATAGAAAGTAAAAGTGTAAATATTATTGCTGATTTAAATTTATTATGCATATTCTATCTCCTTATTTTTCTAGAACTATGGGAGTTTTAGCAACTTTCTGAAATGGTTCTACAGCGGATTTAAAAGCTGTCCATTCGTCAGCCTTATAACGTCTTTTCTTTAAGACCAGTTTCTCAGAAAATTTGATTTTACCCCAGCCTTTTTCATAATTGGCTTCAAAACCGGCACTGGAATTGTCAACTTTTTCCCATTCCGGTAGATCGACTGGTTTATATCCACCTGGTAGATCAATTTCTCCAGTAAATTCTAGCAAGCGGGATGAACCAATTCGAAAATCATATTTTCTGCTTTCACTGCTTACATTCATAAAATAAATACTATTAAGATAATTATGCTGAAAAATACAACTAGCAATTGCTGGCGTAAAATGGATCTCACCCTTGCTAACCAGAGCATATTCAGGTACTTTGTATTCCATTTTAATGTGCATTGGTTGGGAAAGATCATAGGGATCAAGGTATTCAAGATCTTCGATTTTTATCTTTGGGGAAATAGTGTAGGCTAATTCTTCAAAAACGCCGCGCCATTCTTTTTTGGTATGACCGCGTAGAATTCTACGGAACCGAGCGCCAGATTGTTTATCAGCTTCTATTGTAAGCGTTCCTTCCAATGTGCCATTTTCATGAAGTTTAGATTTGCTATCAACCCGGTAATAATGGTTTTCTGGTGGTGAAATAGGAGTGGTTTTAAGACCGGCACCTTCAGGAATTCCCATCAAATATTGCTGTTGTTGCTCAGCACTCGACCAGAGTTCCCGCACACCAGGCACCCAGGTTGGATCCAATAGTTTCCATTTTCCATCGTATTTGACTAGAGTAACGGAATGGTTGAATTGGTCGGCAGGTATTCTGTCAATACGGGAGCGAGCCATAGTCATGGCAGCGTAGGATTCAAAACCTATTGCCCGTAGCATTGTAACCAGCATTCCGGCTTTGTCTTTGCAGACTCCGGCCCGATCATCAAAGGTCATCTGGCCTTTGTGAAGTGTGTAGCCTTCGCCTTCTCCCATAGATAAGCCACAATAGCGTATATTTTCAGCAACCCAGTGAGTCAATTTTTTAATCTTTTCCATTTTGGTATCGGCATCGGCAACGATTTCCTCGGTTTTTTCTTTTATCTCAGGAGTTACTTCAAAACTGCCGTAATCGTGATTAACGGAATAAAACCAGCGAGCTTTTGCTTCCCAGTCTGCCGCTGTAGAAAGCAGAAGTTTGGTTTCTACGTCTTTTGGTGAAACCATGTAGGGCTCACGCTGCATAGGTTCTATATCTTTTTTTGTCCAGCTGTAAAATAATTTGTCTTTCTGAAAGAGGACTGTGCCCTGGAGTTCACCATTGTAAACTTCATATTGAATTGGTTTATCTTTCGGTAAAGTTACCTGATAATATTTTTCTAAAACAGGATGCTGAGAATAAAAGGTGACAATATCGTAAAAATGACCTTCCATAGGTGGAACAAATTTTTCTTCATCTTCGTTGGCCAGGAGGGCGTATGTGAAGCCTTTGCGGAATTTTTTAATCTCGACAGCATCACCGGGCTCCAATCGGCCAAAGGCGGCCATCTTTTTTCTTGCACCCCAGTAGATCATATGAGCAGGGGCGGGATAATCGTAAATATCATCCGAATTTAATTCTATGACCTGACCATCTTTTTTATAAATGCGGGCTTCTTTGAGTTCAATAAAAGCCGACAAAGTATCATAACGAAAAGCCATTGTGCGTAATTGTTTGGCTCCCCGGGTAGTTAGTATTTTGATTAATTTGTGTTCATTAACGTAACTCAGGCCAGAGTCCATTACCTTTACTTTTGTGCTATCAAAAATAGTGACTGTGTTTTGACCGGGATAATCTTCTGCACATCCAGCCTGTTCAATTTTGTCAGGAATGTTGCTTTGCCCATAAACAAAGGCCAGTTGTAAAATCAATATTGTCAATAAGAGTCGTGTAAGATTGTCTGATTTTCCTCTCATTTGATTCTCCTCTCGTAAAATTGATAGAATACTTTTTATGTTTAGAGGTTAATTATTAAAAATTCAAATCTAATAGAGTGAAGTTTGGGACAATAAGTTAAATTTTCCATGCGGATTTATTGAATATTTACCCAAACATTGCGGGAGCGGGGTCCGTCGAATTCGCAGAAAAATATTCCCTGCCAGGTACCCAGCTGTAAAGCACCATTTTCAATAATAACCTGAACTGTATTTCCCACCAGCGATGATTTGATATGAGCGTCAGAATTTCCCTCAGCATGCCTATAATTTTCATTTTTTGGGATCATGCTGCGCAATTTTTTAGTAATATCCGATGCTACGCTAGGATCAGCACTTTCATTGATTGTAATTGCTCCAGTTGTATGCGGGCAATAAACCGTGCAAATCCCGCTTTCTACTCCGCTTTCATTAACCCGAGAAGTTACTTTTTGGGTTATGTCGATAAGTTCATTTCTTGCTGATGTCCGAACATTAAATTTGTGCATATTACCTCCCGACTTGATTTCTAGTTCAGTGCAAAATTTAAATTTTTATAGCTAATAATAAAAGAAACCACTTAAAAAAGGTGGTTTCTCCGTTGCTGAATTCCCAAAAATGAATCTGGCTGTAATAAAAATAATTGCAGTCCTATCGTTTTCGGCTTAATAGTTTCGGTTAATTTCATAATTGAATCAGGTTTTTCTCTCCTTTTTTTTGGCCGATGGAAATAAAACATTATTTAGGATCAATCTATAACCAGGTGAGTGTTTGTGCAATTCCAGGCGTGTTTTTGGATCGCCAACATAATGTTTGTAATCCTCAGGATCATGTCCTCCCAAAAAAGTGAAAGTTCCTTGGCCATGATTACCATGTAGATATTTGACCTGCTTTCCATCCTGAACATCACCTAAAACAACAATTGATTCTTTGATCTTGCTACGAAGAAAACCAGTTGTCTGCCCCATGAAACCTTTCACAATATTCTGATGATTTTGAGTAAGCATAGTGGGAACGGGATCATATTTAGCAGAAAATTGAAATAGGTTGAAATAGTCAGCCATAGCCCCACGGGCAACAGGATTATTACTGGGGGGATAATCGATGTCAGAGAATTCATAAACCATTGGATTGGTATATAATTTAAAGTCTTTAAAAGCAAGTGTATTGCTATAATCCAGTTTTGATTCAAGATTGGACTCGGGAGGATCACCGTCAAAAGGTGTGGCTACAATATCAACTCCCTGGGAAGCAAGAGCAATATCAAGAGCATCGGTTGCTGTACACATTGCGAATAAAAAACCACCTTGATCGATGTATTCTTTTATGCGAGCGGCGACTGACTTTTTTTGTTCAGAAACACTTGCGAAACCCAATTCCTGAGCCATGGCCTCATATCTTTGCTTTTGATCACGATACCATTTATGATTTCTGTAATTGCCATAAAATTTTCCATATTGTCCTGTAAAATCTTCATGATGGAGATGGAGCCAGTCATATTTACTTAATTCTCCATCCAGAACTTCTCGATCCCAAACTTTGTCATAATCAATCTCAGCATAGGTCAAAGCCATAGTCACAGCATCGTCCCAGGGCTGTTTATTGGGGGGACTATAAATAGCAATTTTGGCTGCTTTTTCCAGGATAGCAATATCCATATTATTCTGCTCGATAGTAGAATAGATCTGCATGACTGAGGAATTGCCCGGCCTTTCAAAACTCACACCTCGTAATCTCATCTCATCGATGATTCCGCTGCGTGAATCTGTCATAAATGAACCACCTCGATAGTTGAGCAGCCACTCCACATTTTGGCCCTGTTTCAAAATCCAGTAAACAACACCGTATGCCTTGAGATGGTCAGATTGGGTGCGATCCATAGGAATCAAAATTTTGGAGGCCAGAACAGATTGAGCCAGGATTAGAACAATTAGTAAAATGACAAATTTTTTTATTTTTTGCATAGACTTACTTCTCTATTTTTTGGGATAATTGTCTAAGGCGTTTGCGCGCTTTTTCCACATTAATATCCTGAGGATAATTAATAACCAGTTCCTGATACCACTTGCTAGCCATTTGCGGATCATTTTTTCGCTCGCCTGCGATTTCAGCCAACATAAAAATTGCATCACTTCTATAAATGCTTGTGCTATCCATTTTATCTACCAATTCCTCAGCTTTTTGATAATTATCAAAATAGAGCTGCATCTGAACAGAACGAAAAATAGCCGGTTCGCGAATGGGACTTTGATAGTTATCAAGAATATAGTTGTAGATGCTTTGAGCACGGCCAAGCTGATCCTGCTTCAATTTGATTTCAGCTCTTATGAAATCATCAAATCCTTTTGCTTTCTGATATTTTTCTAAAAATGAATACAACTCAAATACATCATTGTAATAATCATGCTGAAAACCGAGTTCTCCGAGAGCCTTATTGGCAAGTGAATCAATTTTTGAATTACCTTTATAAAGTTCAACAAGCAGCTGATTAGGTAACAATTTTTGCTTATGACGAGTGCTCAAACGAGAGTAAAGCTTATCGATTTCCTGGCTGGCTTTGTCCAATTCTCCTAGAGCGAGATAGGTCTGGACTAATCTCTGTGCACATTTTATGCGGAAAGAATATTTTCCGGATTGATTATAGGCTGATCTGAAAAATTTTAAAGCAGAGTCGAAATCTCTGGTTGCCAGCAGGGACAGCTGCCCCAGACGAAAATTAACTTTGGCGGAAAAACGGTGATTATGAGACTGAGTTAACAAAGAATCATAGATGGAAAAGGCCTCTTCAAGAAAAACTAGGTCTTCCTCTATTCCATAGTAATAAAAACTGTTGAAAAAATAATTATCAGGATAGAAATAATTAAATAGGTTAGTTTTCTTATTCTCGATTTTTTTCTCAGCAATATCAGCAAGACCAAGCAGAGCCTGGTGATGGATCGATTGAAATATGTCATTCTTCATTATGCGGTAATAGTTTTTTTCTGCAAGGTCATACTTTTTTTCTGAGACAAGATTGCTGGTGAAATTTTTGATATGTTTGCCGGAATATCCACTGGCTTTTTCGATTTGAAAGGCAATTTCGCCGGCCTTATCATAATTTTTATATTTGAAGTAAATTTTTTCTTTAATTTCTAGCAGTTTAACATTTTTGGAACCAGCAGGAATCTTTTTATCTAAGAAGGGCTCAATATCTTTTAATACGTGAGGCTCATCGGGGAAACGCAAAATTCTTCGCATTACATAATCATAATTTTTGCGGGATTGGGCGTACTTTAGATATTCTTCGAGCGCCTTTTTATATTGGCCCTGGCCGGTGTACAATTCTCCCATCTCCAGCGCCATCAGATTTTTGTCATTCTCACGCTTACGTAAATTTACCACCAGCTTCTGACCTTTTTCATACTCCTGAAGTCGTAGATATTGGATGAATAATTTACGATATACTTTTTGAGAATGGTCAAATTGTTCCAGCACTTTATTCCAGTGCTGAAAGGCCTTATCTTTATCGCCCTGTTGATAATAGGCAACCCCAAGATTGAGCCAGGAGTCCAGATCTTTGGGATTATTATGGAGATGTTTTTGCAGAATCTGACTCATAGAATCGAATTTTCCCATCTGAAATAACAATCTGAGGTAGCGCTGTAAATATTTTTGTTTGTCCGGTTTTTGTTGATAAATATAGTTGTAAACTTTGAGCGCTTCTTCTTTGCGGCCCGTATTTTCAAGATGAATAGCCATGCGATAGCGTTTTTCCAGCTCCTTTTCGTCGGGATCAACTTTTTTCCAGTTTTGAGCCTCTACTGCTGATAACATCAACAATATACTCAAAATTATAAACCAGATCTGCCTGCTTTTTTGAAACATTATTCCTGATTTTCCTTCTGAATATCATTGCGGGACAATTCTTCAAAATAGAGACGAATTAATTCTTCGTATTCCCGGGAGTAATTATTGTTGAGAGCCTCTTCCAGTCTTTGCCTGAGATAATTCTCCTTTTCACCGAGATCTGATGGTAATTGAGCGGGGCCGGTATATTCCATATCCTGTCCAGCAGTGCTTTTCCTTTCTTTTTTGTAGCCTTGAGTACGCAGAGATTTTTGGGCATCAAGAAGGCGGGTCAAAATACGATTTTGCCGATCAAGGGTCTTTTTTAGGACTTTATTATTTTGCAAGTCTTCTATGACCTTTTCCATATCTTTGCCAGCGCCTTCGAGCTGCTTACCGCCACCCTCTGATTGGCCCTGCATTTGTTCTTGAAGATTCTGAAGTGAATTCTGAATCTGCTGCTGGCGAGCGGCTAGCTGCTGAAGCATTGATTGGCGATTACCTGGCATAGACATTTGAGGCATGCCTCCTTGCTGCATTTGTTGAGTCTGTTGATTCAGGTTTTTTTGCTGCTTGGCCATTTTTTGTAGCTGTTTCATATAATTCTCAAAACCACTGGAAGATCCGGAGCTTTGTAAACTTTTTAAAGATGACATCATTACTTTACTACCCATATTAAGGGAGTGGACGGCTTTTTCACCTTTACCTGCAGCCTGACGGGGATTTCTGTCTTCCATATTTTTGATTGAACTCGTCATATTATTGTAGGACTGACCCATAATTTGACTGACTTTTGCAGATAGTCCCATAGTTTGTTTGGAGAGTTCGCCCATCTGGGCAAGAAGTTTATTTAAATTATCCCGCAATCTTTGCTGATCAATGGCTTCATCCATGAGCCGGCTGCTATGAGCTGGCGTGTTTTTAATGCGCTGATTAAGTTTTTCCTGCTCTTTAGAGAGATTCATAGAATTTTTGATTATCTTATGAAATTTTTTGGCAATTTCTTGCATGCTTTTTTGGCGAAAATCTTCCCGCATCTTTTCCATCATTTTCTGAAACTGCTGCAATTGTTGCTGAGTTAATTCTGAATTTTTCTGGGCTTTCTGATTTTGATTTTGTTTTATCTGCTTTTGAATTGACTCCATCTGATCGGTCAAATTCTGCTTTTCCATTTGATCAAGAATATTTTCCATTTCTTTATCCGGCATTAAAGGCATATCTTTCAGGTCCTGGGCTGTTCTTTTGAGAATATCTTTTACAATCTCGGTGTCCCTTTGGATTTCAGATTCCTGCTGGGCTAGTTTGTCATTTTCCTGCCGGGAACGGTTTGCATTTGTATCCAGTTTTTCGCTCATTTCCGTCTGTCGCTTGGTCAAGTCCTGCATTCTTTTTACCAGTTCATCCATAGCCTGTTCGGCCTTGATCTTCTTGAATAGTTCTAATTGTCGATCCAGTTCCTTCTCAAAATCGTCGCGATTTGTGCGAAATTTGTTGAGCGCCTGTTTTGTTTTTTGAGGATCCATTTTATCTACAGCTTTCTGAAGATCCTGCATTGCCTTTTTCAGCTCTGGAGACATGAGCTCTTGAAAGGTTTGCTGGAGCTGCATATATTTTTCAAGAGTCTTTTCGTCAAATAAATTATTTTCCTGAGCCTTTTTTATAACCTTGTCAATTTTTTTGCTAATATCTTTGATCTGCTTTTCAAGTTTTTGAGTTTTTTTAACCTCTTCCTCTAACTGCTTATTCTGTTCCCAGCTCAGCTTACGATTTTTGAGTAGTTTCCGATGAGCTTTATCTAGCACCTCTTTTGTATTCTGGAGTTGCTTGACAATTTCCTGTCCTTTTTTGTAAATGCCCTGTTGCTCATTTTGAACTGATGTGTAAAGGTCATTTAAAGAGGGGAAGAGAGCCGTAAACTGGCGCGAACTCGTTACTTTTGGTCCATTTACCTGGTCATTATCTAAAACGGCAATCTGGAAAATGACTTTATCTTCAGGAGACAGGTTGAAAGAGTTTAAATCCCAGTCATGGTAAATTTTTCGCAAAGCAGTCTGACCATTATCAAAAGGAATTTCTGTAAATTGATAATCTTTCTGATTGCCACCATATTTGCGCTGGATTTTGTACTTTATCCTCAGATCGGTAATCCCAAAATCGTCGCTGATCTGAACACCGATAGGAATCTGCATAGATTCATTTAATTTAATGTCGCTTTGCGGAGTTATAACTGTGAGCCGGGGATATTTATCTGGGGTGATTGTAATCTGGTATTCTATGGGCTTTATGTTTGTCACTCCATTAGGATCCATTATCCCAAAGTGGAAAGATTGATTTGTATGGGCGATTAATCTCCCAAAACCGGTTTTGCCATCTATTTTGAGATCTCTATTTGTACTGTCATTTAAGACTATTGAACCTTTTTCCAGGACCTTGTTGCTTTTCAAATGAAAATATAATTTTGAACCTGGGATAGCAAATAATTCTGTGTTTTGCATCTCCTTATTCTCTTCCGGTTTATCAGTATAATCGGGATATTGGATTCTACAATTTATTTGAACAATCTCCGGCCTGTCAGTTACGGTGATTGAATCCCGGTTTGAACTGATTTTATCCCAGGGAATAAAAATAGATTTGTTTTCAGCATAAGCCTGATAATTTAGATTGCGTCTTACGTTTTTTAGCACAAGCCTGCTGCTACCAGTAGAATCCACTGGTAAAATCTCAGTTTTTTGATAATCTTTGTAATTCAGGTCAAGTTTTATCTGATCGGGAAATTTTCCTTCGGTTGCAAACTGGAAATGGACAGTATCGCCACCTAAAATATTAGACTGTTCTGTTTGATTGATAATGGTAAAAGGTTGGGGGACTTCATATTTTTTACTGGGATGAAAAAATCGGTGGCTAGCGCCAGAATAATAATCTCCGGCCATTAAAAATAAAAGAATGAACGCAATCAATTCCAGACTAAAAAATTTCAATCCTGACCAGATTTTATCCTGTGATGTTATTGCTGTAAAATCGCGATTTTTTATTTTATTATAGGTTGATTCTAGATCGGCCTTGATCAAATCGGAAGAAAAGCCTGTTTTCTGCCCCGACCATAGCTGAATTGTATTGACCAGAGAATCGCCAATTTTGGCGTAATGATATCCTGCTTTGCGGGCTAGGTTTTGATCATTATAAGCTGATAATCTATTGCTTCTGATTAGAACATATTCCAGGATTAAACCAATTACAGACAAAATTGTCAAACCGTAAATAGTTTTTAACAGAATATTTTTCCAGGCCGGATCAAGATACAGGAAACCTTCTAATGTAACCAAACCCATTAGGACTATTCCTAACGAAAATAGGATCCAAATTAGATGTTGCATGGCCTTATTTAAAGCCAGAGATGATCTTAAGCCAGCAAGTTTTTGCTGTATTTTTTTATAAAATAAATTATTATCTATTTTCATTTCTATTGAGTTAATGCATACAGGATAATGTTTGTTCCCATTTTTAGAGCAGCTTCTCTTTTTTCAGGCGGATTATTGTGGACTTCCGGTGATTCCCAGCCATCACCAAGATCAGTTTCATAGGTATAGTAAACTACGAGCCTATCCTTATAAAAAATTCCGTAACCACGGGCTGGTTTACCATCATGTTCATGTATTTTAGGTAAGCCGTTTGGGAATTCATAAAAATTATTATACATAGAATGACTGGCTGGTAGTTCGACTAGTTCATTATCCGGGAATACTTTTGCTATTTCTCGTCGAAAAGATTCGTCCATTCCATAATTATCATCGGCATGTAAAAATCCCCCTTGTTGTAGATGACGGCGCAGACGCAATATTTCTTCTTTTGAAAATTTTATATTGCCATGGCCACTTATATACAGATAGGGATAGGAAAAAAAGTCCTCATCCATAATTGAAACCTGTTTTTCGTTGAGCGCTGCTGAGATAGGGGCATTTTTGTTGGCAAAGGATAAAAGATTGGGCAGGGAGCTCGGGTCGCAGTACCAATCTCCACCGCCTTCATATTTGATTCTTGCAATTGTGAAATCGGACTGATCCTGCGGCTCTTGAGCCAGGGTATTTAGATTCACGCTGATGATTAACAGCATGAACAAGGAAAAATTTAGTAGGTTGTTAATTTTTATCTGAGTCATGTATTTGCGATCCAATAATTTGTCAATAGCGTGAGAAAGGTAAAAAATAATAGGGAAATTCCAAATAATAAAATGGATTATAAATAAGAGAATACGGTAAAGATGAGTTTTCTGGTTGAGTGGAAGGAAAATTGTTGGATAAATGGATGATAGGGAGACAGGATAAATTAAATAAGGGATGTTCTGGATATTTACCTTAAAATCAATAATTTATAACAAATAAATGTTTATCATAACCTTTGTTATTTAAAATAAAAATCGGGTCAGAGAATTAAACCCTGACCCAATTAATTAGAGGTAATGAAGGATGTATTTATTTTGAGGAGGATAAGCTTAATACCAATCCAAATCATCTAACTCGTCAATATTATGTTTTAGATCATGTTCGTATTTATTGATTTTATCTGCCATAGCTTCGATTTCTTCTGCTCTTTCCTCGAGGATTTCGGCCTCTCTTTCAATTTTATCAGCTTCTCTCTCGATGGCTCGTTGATATTCATCAACGTCGCCAAAAATAGCCATCGGAAGTTTGACTACGGCTTTTAAACCAACTTTTGCGCCTCGCATTCCTAGTCGTGCACCCTCGTAGCCTACTTCTTTTCCCATTTTATGGATTTTTCTGAGTAATTTGTAATATTTTGCCAGTAATTTTCTTTCATGATAATGAGTTTTGACTATTTCTCCACTGACTATTAAGTCCAGGTCTGAGTTGATTTTTATATAGTCGTAGTCATAATCTTCACTATAAATGGTAATATAATCATCATCGAATTCATAGCGATGGTGATCATTATGGACAGTATTGAAGCCGTTGTGATTATAATGAGCAAAGGCTGCTACAGAAACCAAAACAACTGCTAATAAAACTCTAAATAATTTCTTCATGACCTTCTCCTTATCAATTATTTGTACTTATTTGACAGGAGCCGATCAAAAAGGTTGTCATGAAATTTAGTAATTAATTTTATAGATCATAACCCGGTCATCATGGAAAGTGGGTATAAACAGCAACCTTTCTTTCGGTATATACTCCAGGTCTGCTGCATTAATGCCTTCTTGAGTAGTGTTTAGTAAAACTTTTTGATCGCCGTCAGGTGTAATCAAAGTGGTTTGTCCACGCCAGTTTGAAATTATAAAATTGCCCTGATGGTCAATTTTTAACCCGTCAATTCCAGTTCCTGTTTCAGCAATCATCTCAATCTGGCCTGTTTCCAGATTGGCGCGATTGATTTTTTGATCACCGGAATTACCAAAATAGAGGAATCCTTTATGAATTAGTAAGCCGTTGGGTTGAGAAACCTGTTCTCCAGTCAACCATCTCTCGATTTTCCCATTTTTGAGGCGATAAACAACACTATTTTCTGGTGAGGAATCGGAAAAATAGATCACGCCGCTGGAATCAATAGCCAGATCATTTAAAAAATCTGCCTGTGAGCAGGAATAGGTTTCTTCAATGCTGGCAGAGTCAATATTTATACCGACAATTCTATCAATATCGGTTACATATAAAATATTTCCATAAATGCCAGCGCCTTTGGGGGCATTTAGACCGGTTACCCATTTTTTCTCGATAATATTGCCATTTTTATCAATAATGGATATGAAGCCTTTTCCATCTTTTGCTGAAGGATTGACACCTATGTTGGAAACAAAAAGAAAATCTCGGACAGGATCAAAATTAACAGACTCTGGAGTCTCCAAAACTGCCTGAGTAGAGTCAAGCATTTGTACATCATAATCCTGGGCCAGAGTTACAGTAACCAGGATAATTAAAAATGATGTTAGTAATTTTTTCATCTTTGCACCTCCTTATAATAATTCTCAAATATCGTTCTTGTTCAAATTGCTATCTTGCAAGGGTAGGAAAACTAATGTGATATTTTGAAGCTGTATTTTAATATTAACAAAGAGTTACAAAGATTTCAAATTTAAATAATCTTTAAAAGCCAATAAATATAAAAAATCTCCCATCCCCGAAATAAAAGGGAGATGGGAGATTTTTAAAATTTAAATAAAATCTAAAAAAATACTTTAATTTGACAATGAATTAGAAACTATATCCAACACCAAGTGAATAATCAAGAGTTGTCTTATTATAAATTTCGGATTTGTCACTGTTTTCATCTTCTATGTAGAAAGTATTAAGCGCACCAAGGTCAAGTTTGAGATTTTCGGTTAATTTATAACCAAGACCTAAACCAACTGTATGGGAATCAAGACCATAATCTAAGTCACTGCGATATTTAGGAGTTGCAGCAGTACCAGCATATAAATAACCACCACTCAAACTTAGATTCTCATTCAGGGAGTATTCCAGGGCCAAACCGGCTTCCATACCATTATCAAGATTTTCTTCACGACCATCCCAGTCAACATTAGTAGAAAAGTAATAATTTAGACTGGATTCAAGTCTAATTTGAGGGGACATTTGATAGGATACTCCAACAGCCAGGAGAGCCGGCATGTCAGAACCAATTTCTACGCCATCTTCAAATTCCGAACGACCGGTTGTGTTGGTTTTTGTATCATTTTCCATTGTTAACTTCGTAATAGTTTCATATCGAACACCAATATTCAGATCTTCATTTGGTGAATAGTTTACACCAAATATTCCTGTGAATCCATAGCCATAGCGAGTAGCATCAAGATTTTTATCTTCCAACATCACGCCATAACCGCCCATTTCTTCAGCAAGAGTATAATAGGTTGACTGTAAAGTAGATACATCCATATTCTCTACTTGAGTTTCAGGAACTCCTGCCTGGATAAGTCCGCTTTTTATCTGGGTAGCCTGAGCATCAGTAAGCTGACCGGAACTTACCAGCTGGGAAAGAGTATAGCCTCCGGCATCTGCATTAATCAAATTTTGCAAATTGTCACCACCAGTGTTGAGTTGAGATTGAAGACCGTAGAAATAATCCGTACCTAACATAAAGTCTTCACCGCCGCCGAAATTGAATTTGATATCCTTGAGATAACCTTCATATGCATTGGAAGCAGAAACATAACGGGCTCCTGCATAAAGTGAAAGTTGTTCATTCAATTCATAGGAAACTCCGGATTGAAAACCTAGATATATGGAAGAACCTTCGAAACTTACATTATATTTATAATCAGTAACAGACATTCCGTTTTGCTGGAACATAGGAACTATTTGCGCAATTCCCTGCTCAAAAGAAGGCACACCATCATCATAAACAGCGCTTCCTCCACCGCCGATCGGCATGGCAGCTGCTGAAACTGCCCATTGATCGTTCTTTAATGCCAGATAAAAGTTCGGAAACAACCAGGCTTTTACATCGCCTTCAAATTCACTTCGATTCATACCCAAGTTATAGTCAGCTTCAATGGTCTTTAGCTGAAAAATTGATTGGTTACTTAGATATGCATGCAACCCATTATCCAGCTTCATGAGACCGGCCGGATTGAAATAGGCAGCGTCAATACTAGTGGAAGCATTTCTGTTAAGAGTCCGTACATAATATGCACTTTGGTTAGTGTTTGTGACTAGACCCCCAGCCAGTGCCATACTGACCATCATTAAAACTACCACAACAGTTTTAAGAGTTTTCATGATCATTCCCCTTATATTTAAAATTAACAACACTCTTATCTACAAATCAATCAAACACTGGATTATTCCAGGTTGATTTAAAAACCAAATTTTCTGTTAATGTCAATAAATATTAAGGAAAGAAACCCTCGCCTACTAGTTTCTATCCTATCTGGTAATATAATATAAATCCTTGAAGTTTGTAAAGGTTTTTTTAGGAATCCGCATTGTAACGGGGCTGATCACTATTTAATCTAATTAGTTGAGATTCTAAATAATAAATTTCTAGCATAAAATTTGCAACTAAATTTTTAGAAGTGATAGATGTTTTATAATAGAACTGATAAGTGGAACTTAAGAGGGATAAAATTATTTTGAGTCCATATATAGAATTAAGGATTATTTTTACCATATTTTTTATTAACTTTCTCCCTGTTATTTATAAGGATTCAAAAAAGAAATAGGTAGGTAAGAATGGATTCAAGTAAAATATTTAAATATGTAGCATCAAAACTGGATTTTAAATTCAAGCAGGTTAAAAATTTAATGGATCTGCTGGATAATGATAATACAGTTCCCTTTATTGCTCGTTATAGAAAAGAAAAAACCGGCCAGCTGAATGAAACTGAGATCCGCAAAATACAGAAAGCAGTGGAAAGTAAACGCAATCTGGAGGAAAAACGGGAAAAGGTTATCGAAAAAATTGATGATCAGGATAAACTAACTCCCGAATTAAAAGAAAAGATCGAAGCTGCTCAAACACTGCAGGAACTTGATGATATTTATCGGCCCTATCGTCCTAAGAGGAGAACCCGGGGACAAAAAGCCCGCAAAAAGGGTCTTGAACCACTTGCCAATTTAATTCTATTACAAAAAACTCATTCGGGAAGTCCAGAAGAGTACGCCGCAAAATTTATTGATGAAGAAAAAGGAGTTGAAAGCACAGAAGATGCTCTTCAGGGTGCCTGCGATATTGTGGCGGAAAAAGTTTCCGATGATGCTGATCTACGCAAAGAAATTAGAGAATATTCTTTTAAAAATGGATATGTGAACTCCACAGCAAAAAATGAACACCCTCAGGGGAAATATGAAGTTTACGATGATTATACTGAGCCGGTCAGTAAAATTCCTTCCCACCGAATTCTGGCCATTAACCGGGGTGAAAATGAAGATTTTCTGCGAGTAAAAATTGATGTGGATAGCGATTATATTATCGATTTAATCAAAAACAAATATATTCAGGATGAGGAATCGATCTTCACAGAACATTTTGAAGAAGCTATAGAAGATGCCTACAAAAGATTGATCGCTCCGGCTATTGAGCGTGAAATCAGAAATCATCTCGATGAAAAAGCAGAAAACAAAGCTATCAATGTGTTCTCCGAAAATTTAAAAAATCTACTTCTACAGCCGCCATTAAAAGATAAGATCATTATGGGAATCGACCCTGGATTTCGCTCGGGATGCAAAGTTGCTGTTATTGATAAAACTGGAAAATATCTGGAAGGAAAAACTATTTATCCTCATCCTCCTCAGAAACAGCGTGATGAAGCGCTCGGGATTTTGGCTGAATTAATCGAAAAGTATAATGTGAATTCTATTGCAATTGGAAATGGGACTGCTAGCAGAGAAACAGAACAGCTGGTTGCTGATTTATTAAAGGATCTCAGAAAAGAGGATCTAGGCTATATAATTGTTAATGAAGCCGGTGCTTCTGTCTATTCAGCTTCACCGCTAGCCCGGAAGGAATTTCCGGATCTGGAAGCCAGCATGCGAGGCAATATTTCTATTGCCCGCCGTTTGCTTGACCCGCTGGCAGAGTTGGTAAAAATTAATCCCAAACATATTGGTGTGGGACAATATCAACATGATGTCAATCAGAAAAATTTACAGCAGGAATTACGCAATGTGGTCGAAGATTGTGTTAATAGTGTTGGTGTCAATTTAAATACGGCTTCATCAGCATTACTGCGGCATGTATCAGGACTAACCAGTCGGAGTGCCAGTAATATTGTCAAATATCGAGAAGAAAAGGGCCAATTCCAGAGTCGTGAGGAATTAAATCAAGTGCGTGGAATTGGAGTAAAAACTTTTCAACAGGCAGCCGGATTTCTGCGAGTGCCAGAATCTGATAATCCTTTTGATAATACTTTTATCCATCCTGAGTCCTATCAGGCGACAAAAAAACTTCTGGAGCAGTTTAATATAGGAAATGTCAATCTGGGCGGAAAAATGATTGATGAGAAGGTAAAGCAAAGTGAAATGTCTGTTAGTGACTTGGCCAAAAAGCTGGATATTGGCGAGCCAACTTTACGGGATATTATCAAAAATCTAAAAAAACCCGGACTTGATCCTAGAGATGATCTGCCCAAACCGATTTTAAGTCAGAAAGTATTGTCAATAGATGATCTGGAAGAAGGAATGGTTTTGAAGGGAACTGTGCGCAATGTTGTTGATTTTGGTGCATTTGTTGACATCGGAGTCAAGCATGATGGCCTTGTTCATATTAGTGAATTAGCAAATCAATTCGTCAAAGATCCAACCGATATTGTATCAGTTGGTGATGTAGTAGATGTTGAAGTTCTATCTATTGATGCTGAACGAGGACGGATTGGACTTAGTATGAAAAGTGTAAAAAAGTGATAATATGATTGAGATAAAACAGGTATTAAAAGATAGTATAGCTGAAGACCTGGGTATGGAACAGGGGGATAAAATCCTTTCCATTAATGGAAACACTATCGAGGATTTTCTGGACCTTCACTATTACGAAAGTGAACCTCTGCTGGTATTAATTTTCCAGAAAGATGGGCAAAATTATGAAATAGAAATCGAAAAAGAACAGGGCCGCGCTCTCGGAATAACTCCTTCCAGGGATGATATGACAACCTGCTCCAATAACTGTATTTTTTGCTTTATTAAGCAGAATCCGCCGGGAATGCGCAGGCAGATCTATGTTTGTGATGAAGATTATCGTTATTCCTTTTTGCAGGGTAATTTTGTAACTCTTACTGATGCCCGCCAGGAAGACCTGGAAAGGATTGCCCGACAAAAATTATCACCACTCTATATTTCAATTCATGCCACCGATCCTCAGGCCAGAAAGCAACTTTTTCAATTCGAAGATTACATTCCAATTCTGGAAAAACTGGAATATCTTGATCAGCATAATATTGAGATGCACACGCAAATTGTCCTGGT
>DATGCI010000010.1:0-17888 GCA_035312185.1 bacterium | reverse complement strand
CTTTAATACCTTAAATTTTGATTCCTTACCTCGGGACAGATCAGTTTCTGTTCCTTCCACATCAAACAAGGTCTCTTGATTACTATTCTTATATTTCTCAACAGTCCACCATTCTAAAAATGACTCTCCATGCTTGGATGTAAATGGTCCAAATCCAGTATAGATATCTATCAATTGAATGAGCGGCTCTTCACCTGATATTGCCTCTTCGTGATCTCTAATTGTCGGAAAACGAAGACTTTTTATTAAACCAAAAATGGACCTATCTCCATATCTCCTCATTTTTTCATTCTCTAAAACTTAACAATTAATCTTAGCTTATCTAAATGTCCTACAAAATATAGCCGCTTTAAAAATAGATTTATTACAATTGTATTATATTTTAATCCACTTAATTTTTGGGTCTTCAGAAATTTGGGTGCATTAGGCGCTTGATAGTGTAATTTTGCTATTATGCAGGTCATATAGTTTTAGTATAAAAAATTCAATATCTCTAAAGCCATACATTCTTCTTTTGAGAACTCCGACCTTATTATTCATTCCTTCTAATGGTCCAGTTGTAATCCTATGTTTAAAATAATTGAATATTCCTGTTCGATGACTGAGTAATGTTTTAGCAAAATTATGTAACAATTTAACTCCAGAAGCATAGGCTTTTGCACACCATTTACCCAGGAATTTTTTAGCCTTCTCTACCGTTTTTAATCCCCAAAAAGTTCTAAGGTCTTCTTTCAAATAGTAAGCGAAGAATAAAGATTCATTTACCTGAATGGCTTCTTTCAATCTCTTTTCTTCATTCCTTTCTTCGTTAAGATTATCACTATTTTTAAGCAATAGCCATGTAGTACCCTTGAGAACCTCTTTATCCGTGGTATTTGTAATATTTCTATATATCTTTGATCTTAGTTTCCTTAATAGATCGTTAAAACTTTTGGTAATATGAAATCTGTCAAATATAATTTTAGCATCTGGTAAATTTTCTAAAACTGCGGTGATATATGCTCTCCACATATCCATAGCCACGGCTTTGATATTCTTCTTATATCTATTCAATTTTTTCCATAGTTTATCCAAACTTTTCTTCTTTCGGCCTTGGCTAGCATAGATCACATTACCTGTTTCTAAATCCATTACCACAGTCAAATAATTGTGTCCCTTATGAATGGCTACTTCATCAATAGCAAGATATTTTAAATCTTTGGCTTTGAGATGTTCGTATTCTTTCTTTAGATAATTCTTTTGGATACTTTTTATCAAACCCCAACTGACACCCAGGTATTCAGCTATGGCTTTTGTTGACATCTCTTTAGATAAACCAATTACATATCTAGCAAACTTCTTAGTATAGCTCCTGTAGGTATCCGCAAATTTTACTGCCTCCTGGTAAACGCCTTTACAATCTTTACACTCTAATCTATGTATTGGCAATACAATATGGGTCATTGTCCCACCTATCGGTATATTTTTAAAAACTCGCTTTCGTGTACCTCTTTTTATTACCTGTTCATTTCCACATACAGGACATTCTAAATATACATCCGGCTTCTCGACTGTGAAATATACCTCTCCTTGAAGATATTCTGTTTTTTTGTAATTATATCTTGACCTTATACCAAATGCGTGGTATAATAGACTACGAGACATGATGAACTCCATTTTTTTATTTTTAAAGTCAACTATAAAGTTTATCATGTCTCGCTCTTTTTTACAAATATGCACCCAAATTTCTGAAGACCCAATTTGTTTTTACTGTAAAATAAGGGGGGGAACCCTCCCTATGGAAGAAAAAATTGTTGCTGCGATTAAAAAATATTTAGCCCTTGTTTACAGCTATGGTCTATTCCAGGGCGCAATTCTTGTAGCCCAAAATAGTGATATATTAATTCAAAGGGGATATGGTTTCACTGATCTAAGATGGAAAATTCCAATTAATCACCAAACAAAATTTATTGTTGGTTCACTTTCCAAACAATTCACCGCCATTCTCGTTTTACAATTAGTCCAGCAGGGCAAGCTGGACCTCGATGACCGGATTATTGAATATTTACCCGACTACAGATTAGATATCGGTCATAAAATCAAAGTTAAACATCTATTAACCAATACTTCTGGTCTCGCCAATTATGCGGACCGGTATGATTTTCGACGGGAATTAAGAAAGCACTATCTTGATCAATCCGAATTTTATAGGGCCTATTGTATGCCGGACATTTTATTTTTACCGGGATCCCGCTATGATTATAGCAATACGAATTTTAATTTGCTATCCTATATTGCTGAAAAAATTTACAACCGAAACTTTGGGGAAATTTTGCAGAAACAGGTTTTTTCAGTCCTGGATATGCGGAATAGCGGAATCATAAGCAGATTATCTATCATTAATGATTATTATCCCGGTTATAATTTTCAATCCGGCAGTCAATTTTATGGACAAAATATTTTTTGGGATAATTATCAGGGAGCCGGAAACATTTATTCAACAGTTGCTGATCTTTTTAAATGGAATCAAGCTCTTTTATCTCATTCTCTTATTAATAAAAAATTAACCGATAGGATGTTCTCTCCTCATATTCCGATTGATGAAAATTCCTATTACGGTTACGGCATTGTAGTGACCTATTTACCAGATTCCACAAAAATAATTGAACACCCTGGTAAGCTGCATGGATTTCTGAGCTACAACATGATTTGTCCCCACCATAAAATCTCAATCACAATCTTATCCAATAATGGGATTCCACCACGACCGATCGGACTCAATATTTTGAAAATTTTACAGGAGGGCGAATGTAAACAAGTCAACACAGTAATCCTCCCTCCCTATTCTAATGCTCTGGATAATACTATAGGTTAAATCAGCGCTAATATATTCTGATTTTTTATAAATTGGGATATAGAATTTATGTTTAATACAAGCAGGGTTCGTTCCCTGCTTTTTTTATTATTGCCTGAAATCAACAAGATAGACCCTATGAAAAATTTCTAATAAACTACAGACTCCTTATTGATTTAATGATGAGTTGACTAAAATGAAGGAAGCAAAAATGGCTAAGATATATTCAACAAAATTACAATCGATTTTAATAATTCTGCTGGCAATTATTTTTACAATTGGTTTAGTCTTTATTTCGATTGAGTTGCCTGGTAGAGTTGATCGACTTTTAGGGCAAAATATAGACTTTCCTGATCTGGCGACCGGGCAAAATGAAGTTACAAATTATAGAACTGAAGTTTTTCTGTCCCATTTTCATATTCGTACAATCGGTTATATTTGTTTTGGTCTTGTTTTGATTTTAATAATTACAGGTTTTATAATGGAAAAAATGAAACTGGCCTCAGCTGGCGCTATCCTCTTATTTTTACCTGTATTTGGTCATTTTGCTGCGACTATGTTTTTTCTGGGCGGTCTGGCCTTTCTTCGCTTTTTATGGCTACCATTTCTGGATATTTCATTTGACCTTATGAAGCTAGGAGACATAGTAAAATTACCTTACAATTGGATCGTTGGTTTATTTTCATGGTTTGGCTTAAATATTTCAGCAATTTTGCCAATTATTTTGATAGGGATAGGCCTGCTTATATTTATAGCCGGAGTATTTAGCTGGATTTATGGTGGTTTGCATAAAAAAGATGTGGATAACTTTTGGATTTATCGCCTTTCACGCCATCCTCAATATTTAGGCTGGATCATCTGGAGTTATGGAATCTTATTTCTTGCTGGACCTAATATAAAGCAATATGTGACAATTCCAAATACTTTGCCCTGGCTTTTATCAACTATGATCATTATCGGGATTGCCTGGCTAGAAGAAATAAAAATGGTAGGAAAAGCTGGAGAAAAATACAGAGAATACAGAGAAAAAACGCCATTTATGTTTCCAATTCCTGGATTTATTAAGAACATAATTTTAATGCCTATAAGATTAATATTCGGAACCCCATATCCCCGATCTAAGCCTGCAATCGCATTTCTGATTACTTTTTATACTATTTTGTTGATGTTTTTATCATCAATTAGTGCTGGAATTATAAAATTGCCCAATATTCCTGTAAACAATCAAAGAAATATACAAAATTTAACTCATATTATCAGGACGACAGATAATCGCAATCAAATTCGCCACTCTGCCAATGCTCTGGCAAAAGCTGGCGATGATGGAATTGATTCTTTAATTATTTTACTTAATGACAAGAATGTTTTTGTCCGTTGGTATTGTACTGATGCATTGGGAGAAGTGAAGTCAGATAGAGTTATTGATCCTCTTGCCAAATTACTCAAAGATTCTAGTATAAATGTAAGAAAAGCAGCAGCAAATTCTTTGGGCGGCACAACTGGAAAAGCCATTCCTATTTTACTGCAGGTATTAAAAGGAGAAGATGAAATATTGCGAAGTGATGCAGCCCGTTCTTTGGGAAGACTGAAAGCTGCTGATGCAGTTCCCGCTCTTATTAATGGTCTTAAGAGCGAAAACGCTGCTATTACAAAATGGTGCAGCTGGGCCCTAGGTGAGATTGGTGATAGGCAAGCTCTACCCGGACTTATTAATTGCTTACAAAATAAAAATTACTGTGATTTTTTGATAACTGGTCAGGCTCTGCAAAAATTAGGCTCAAATAAGTCGGAAGATGCTTTCATTATGGGTTTAGAAAGCCCCAGATGGTGGATTCAAACCAGTTGTGCATATGAATTGGGGAAAAGTCCATCTAAAAAAGGCGGCCAGGCCTTGATTAAAGCTCTGGAGATAGGGGAGCCTCGTTTGAGAAGAGCAGCAGTTCTATCACTTTCCAATTTTTCTGGAAAACAAGCCCAAAATGCTCTCCAAAATGCACTTCAAGATCCTGACTGGGAAGTTCGATTATATGCCCGATCTGCTCTTAAAAATCCTATTACCAATCAATAGATAATTTACAAAGCAAATCCTGTTCTAGGATCGAACCGGGAGGAAAGCCAAAAACAACTACTCTGAATATTCTTCAGCATTTTTTTAAGTCTTCAAAAGATTAATTTAGCTTAATAGATAGATCCAGATGTTATACTGATCCATTTATAATTACTTGCAAATCACAATATTTTTTGTAACTATTTAGAATATTTTCGACCTATATATTGAGTAGAAAGAATGTTTAACATGCTATTTGATTGGAAAACAAAATGGTATTGCAACTGAAAAGGGGATTTTCATTAGTGAGTGTTTTTAGTAAAGAAGCCGGTTCTAAAGGTAATTTAGGACTGCGCCAACAATCAGGAATCATCTATAATCAGACAGACCAATCTCCAATTTTTGCACATTTTTTGTCCGGGTTTACAATAGTGACAAATTTTTGTATATTCTCTTATAATCAATTCAGGAGGAGATCATGAGTAAATTCAAGAAAATTGCAGTAATTGACAATGAAATTCAATCTAATTATCTTGATGAAATTTTGAAAGAGAAAGAAATTCCCCATTTCATTAAAAGTTATCGTGATTCCGCTTATGATGGACTTTTTCAAAATGTTAAAGGTTGGGGCCACATTGAAGCGCCCGAAGAATATGAAGAAGAAATCCTCAAGATAATCAAGGAAATTGACAAGAATGAATAGAATTAAACTTCAGATTCACAAAATATTAAAAGAGGTACAGCCATGAAAATCAAAATTATCTCGCTTTTAATTATCTTTACTTTCATAATGGGAACCTTACTTGCAGGACAGAAGCCAAACTCAAGTATTGGAGTTAAAGTAATGGCCGGCGGTCGCTATGATGATCTGCGCATGTGTGTCGGTTCAGATGCTGATGTAAAGGGCGGTCCAATCGCTGACATTATGTTTTTATACAAAAAAGATCTCTCCATCGAAAAAACCTTAGCCCTGGAAGTACCGGTTATGCGGCCTATATTATTTGGGGCTGCCTTTGAAATGCTTCAGTTTGAGCCTCAAGTTTCTCTGGAATTTTCCAAAAAGATGCGCAACAATTCTTCATTGATCTATGGTCCCGGTGTTGGAATTAGTTTTCATTATGGTCCTGATTACAAATCCAGTCTGGATGATAGAGGCGATTCATTTTTTGCTATTGGTCCCATAATCAGCGGTCTTGTTGGTTTGCAAACCCAGAATCAGCGTGTATATGGGATCAGAATGTTTTATACACCGCTATTTTCAGGAGAATCGTCATTATCTCCGGGAACAGTTTTGGGAATAGCCTTTGAAAGCCATTTTAAATTATAAAATATTTTGAGCTATTATCTTCAAAATCCTTTAAAAATAGCTTATTAACAGATTTTTTAAACGGCGTTTAAATGTCTTATAAATACTGTTAAAAATATAATTTGGTCACAAATTTGTTGCCTATCCAGTCAACTTGATACCTGTTTAAATTTATAAAATAACACTGATCTTTTTTTATTATTATTAAATATTACATATCAGTCAAAATTAGATTGTGGAAATAAAGCAAACTGAAAAGAATTATCGAATTGAGGCATCATATTTTTCAAAATTATGCCTCTTATGCTTTACTGAAAAAAATATATAGTTTTCGCTTAGATTGATAAAAATATTTCTTGCAAGCCAGACTTTTTATCTGTACTTTTCATATCAATTAGGGGTTTGAATATTTATATTTTTGTCTATTTTAAATACCAGGAATATTAATGAATAATACTCTGTCTTTTAGTGAATTAAAGAACCAGAATAAGCAGTTAAAACAGAAAATCAAGAAAATCCAGGTTCAAAACAGGCAATACAAAAAACTAGAAATTGAAAATAAGGATTTGATGCACACTCTACAAGAAAGGCTAAAGGAGCTTTCCTGCCTCTACAAATTATCAGATCTGGTAAACAGGGAAGACAATTTATATAAAATTCTCCAGGGTACAACTCAAATTCTATCAGAATCCTGGCAATATCCAAAAAATACCTGGGCTAGAATTATTCTTGCTGACCAGGAATTTAAAACCGATAACTTTCAAGATACTAAATGGAAGCAAATATCAAATCTGGTTGTCAATAATAAAAAAGTAGGAGCAGTCGAAGTTGGTTACCTGGAAGAAAAACCAGAATGTGATGAAGGCCCTTTTCTTAAAGAAGAGCGTAAATTAATTGATTCCGTTAGCGAGCGTTTGGGTAGAATTGTAGAAAGGAAACAGGCCCAAAATAAACTCAAGGAAGAGAGTAAATACATAAACCAGCTCACTGAAATCAGTCCAATTGCTATAACAAAGGTTGACAAAAATGGTAAGTTAGTCTATGCTAATCAGGAAGCTGAAAAATTATTTGGCCTCACAGTCCAGGAAATCAGAGAAAAAACCTTTAATCATAAAGAGTGGAATATAAAAGATTTTGAGGGAAATCCTGTACCTGCTGCTCAGCTACCTTTTGAAATAATTAAGAAAACTAAAAAGCCAGTTTACAATCTTAATCACTCCATTCAATTACCTGGCCAGACAATAAAATATTTATCCATAAATTCAGCACCTTTGCTTGATAAAAATGGGCAGTTTAATGGAATTTTGAGTTCTATAAAAAATATTACTAAGCGTATAAACATTCAGAAGAAATTAAAAGATAGTAAAAAAAGAATCCGTAACAAATTGAATGCAATTCTTTCACCCGAAGGAGATCTAGAAGAATTGGAATTGGAAGATATTCTAGATATACCACGCATCCAGGCCCTTATGGACGATTTCTATAAAACAACTAATATTGGCGTTGCAATTGTTGATGTTAATGGGCAGGTTTTGATCAAAAATGGATGGCAGGATATCTGTACTCAATACCACCGCCAGCATCCAGAAACTAATAAAAATTGTCTGGAAAGTGATACTGTTCTTTCACAAGGAGTTCCACCTGGCAAATTTAAAAAATACAAGTGTAAAAATAATATGTGGGACATAGTCACTCCCATTTATATCCATGATACTCATATAGGGAATATTTTTCTGGGGCAATTCTTATATGAAGGTGAAGAACCGGATTACAAAACTTTTAGAAATATGGCTAAAAAATATGGTTTTGATGAAGAGGAATATTTACAAGCACTTGATAGAGTACCTCGCTGGAAAAAAGAGACTGTTGATAATGTGATGCAATTCTATGCCCATTTAGCCAATTTGCTTGCCGATCAAAGCTATAGCAATTTAAAATTGGCCCGAACTTTAGAAGAAAAAAAGCGGACCCAGGAACAGCTGCAAAACGCAAAAAATCGCTATCAAAAATTACTGGAAAATTCTCTTGTTGGCATAGGTTTGGCTAATGAAGAAGGTGAAATATTAGATAGTAATGAGGCGCTTACATCGATTGTTGGTTATTCGAAAAAAGAACTTCGGAGTATGTATTTAGAGGAATTCTACCAGGATAAAGAAGAACTTGAGCAAATCCGAGAAAAATTCTCTAAAAATAATATGCTCATAAATTTTGAAACTGTAATAAATCATAAACAGGGTTTTCCAATCAATATCCTGGTCAATAGTTCAAGAATAGAGATCAATGGTGAGCCTATTTTTCAGGTAGCAATACTTGACATATCAAAACGGAAACAGGCTATAAACAGAGTTAAAGCCAGTGAGGAAAAATTTCGTACCTTATTCAACCATTCTCCTGCTGGTATTGTTCTGATTGATAGGAATGGTAATATAAAAGATTATAATAAGAGTATTGGTCAGTTAAATACTGAAAAAGATTTTATGGGAAGCCATTTTTCCGAACTTGGAATATTTACCGATGATACGCACTTTAATAAATTTAAAGAAATAAAGACAGGAAATTTAGATCCCTTTGAATTAACTCTGATAGGGAGCACAGGCCATAAGATTATTCTAGAGGTCTATCCAGCTGTTATTGGTAAGGGAAGTAATCAGGAATTCCTTTTTATGGCTTTAGACATTACCAATCGTAAAAAGGCAGCAGAAAAATTAAGAAAATTATCTGCTGCAGTCCAGCAGAGCTCTTCAATGATCGCTATAACTGATATAGATGGTGATCTTGAATATATTAATCCAAAAGTCACCGAAATAACCGGCTATAAATCTCAGGAAATTTTAGGGGAAAATCCCAGAATCCTAAAATCTGGTGAATTACCAAAACAGGCTTATAAGGAGCTCTGGGAAACTATTAAATCAGGTCAGGTCTGGAATGGAGAATTTCACAATAAGAAAAAAAATGGAAAACTTTACTGGGAAGATGCCAATATATCTCCAATTTTTGACGCCAATAAAGAAATTACTAATTTTGTTAAAGTTGCTCATAATATTACCGACAAAAAAGAAGCTCAAAAAGCCCTTCAGGAGAGCGAAAATAAATTCCGTACTCTCGTAGAACAGGCTGCTGAAATGCTCTTTCTTCATGATACTGATGGACAGATTATAGAAGTAAATCAGGCGGCCGCTAAAACAACAGGCTATTCTCAAGATGAATTACGCAATATGAGTATATATGATATTATGCCTGATGCTCAAGAGAGGAAAGCTAAAGAAATCTACTGGGATAAGTTAAAGCCAGAAGGTCCCCCTCAGACTTTTGAAACACAACATCGGCGCAAAGATGGTAGTTTATATCAAGCCGAGGTAACTCTCTCCAAGATTGTCTTATCGGATGGTAATTATATTTTATCCCTATCTCGCGATATTACCGAACGTAAACAGGATGAAAAAGAGAAGGAAAAATTGCGGGAGCAACTTCTACAAACTCAGAAGTTGAAATCAATTGGCACCCTGGCCGGTGGAGTGGCTCATGACTTCAATAATATTCTGACGGTAATAATTGGTCTGGCACAATTAAGTATGAGTGAGATGGAGCAATCTGATCCAAATTATGATAATCTGAAAGAGATTGATGAGTCGGCAGAAAGAGCTGCCAATCTAACCCGTCAATTGCTTCTTTTCAGCCGCAAACAGGATATGGATCTCAAACTTATTGATCTCAATCAAACAATTCTACATCTTGATCAAATGTTAAATAGATTAATTGGTGAAGATATTCATCTTGAACACAATTTTGATGATAATCTCTGGGATATAAAAGCCGATGAAACCCAGATTGAACAGGTTCTAACCAATCTGGTTGTAAATGCCCAGGATGCTATGCCAAGAGGAGGCCGGATAACAATTAACACGGAGAATTTTATAATAGATGAGCCTAAGGCTAAAACTATACCTGATGTTGAACCTGGCGACTATGTTCAACTCACAGTTGAGGACACCGGTCACGGGATTCCTTCAGAAATTCAAGAAAAGATTTTTGATCCATTCTTCACAACCAAAGGTAGAGCAGAGGGAACAGGGATGGGACTTTCTGTCGTTCACGGTATTATAAAAGAGCACAATGGTTTTATTAATGTTTATAGCGAACCAGAGCAGGGAACTATCTTTAAGATCTATTTGCCCCGGACAGTAAGTGATGAAAATCCTCCTATATCAACAAGTCGCTCTGAAAATTATGATTATTATCGGGGAGATGGGGAGACTGTGCTAATTGTGGAAGATGAGAAACCAGTTCTTAGTTATCTGGAAAATATTCTGGATAATTACGGTTATAAATATTACAGTGTTACCAATGGTGAGGAAGCCCTTCAAATTTTTAAAAAACATAAAGATAAAATCGACCTATTATTAAGTGACGTAATTATGACAGGTATTGACGGAGTTGAGCTGGCCAATAAATTAAAAAATAGCAAGCAAGACTTGAAGGTAATCTTAAGTAGCGGCTATTCTAATAAAAAAGTATCCAAATCCAGAATAAAAGATAAGGAATATAAATTTATTCAGAAGCCTTATGATATAATGAAGCTTTTGAGAATTTTATATCATACAATTCAAGAGTCCTAAACTCTGGGATATTTTATAATTGATTAATTCTTGCAAGCCATATTATTTATGCCTACTTTACAAAATAAGCAGGGGTCAATGGGTTTGTAAATTCGTTATAAAAATGATCAGAGACAATTCTATAAAATTGTACTCAACTTCTAATCATTATGATAGTGATAATTCAAAATAAGAGCAGGAAATGGACAAAACAGAAAATGAAGAGTTATCTTTAAAGACAATAATTATAGAAGACAATAAAACATTAAACAAACTGATAACCAAAAATTGCAAGCGAAAAGGTTATGATACAAAAGTAGCCTTTAATGGCAAAGATGGCTTATCAAATATCCGGGGCCAGGGCAATGAAATAATTCTGCTTGATTATGATCTACCTGATATGAACGCAAAACAATTCATCGAAACTCTTCATAAAAATGACAAAGATGTTCCCTTTTTAATTATGACCGGGCACGGTAATGAGGAAATTGCTGTAGAAATGATGCGAATGGGAGCCAGTGATTATATTATCAAAAAGAATAATTTTATCGATCTTTTAATGCTGCGTCTAAATAAAGTACATGCAGAAATTAACAATAAACACAAGCTGGATAAAGCCCGGAAAAAAATAAGAGCGAGCGAAAAAAAGCACAAAGCCCTATATAATAATGCGCCTCTTCCCTACCAATCTCTCAATAGAAAGGGTCATATTGTCGATGTAAATCCAGCCTGGTTACATACTCTAGGTTATAAGCGCAAGCAAGTTATTGGAAAATGGTTTGGCCAATTTTTGCATCCTGATCAAAAAGATTTTTTTAAAAATAATTTTGATGATTTGAAGAATCAGGATTATTTATACAAACAGGAATATAAAATTCAACACAGCGAAGGCCACTATCTGGATATTTCCCTGCAGGGAATGATGGGGCACGATTCTAAGGGAGAATTCACCCAAAGCTACTGTGTTTTCAAAAACATTACCGAACAAAAAAAGGCAGAATCAGAATTAATGGCCACTAAGCAGCGCTATCAGAAATTATTTGAGAACTCGCTTATTGGAATTGGTCTGGCTACCCCCCAAGGTAAAGTCATTACTCTAAATCGCTCATTTTCAGATATACTGGGATATTCAGAATCTGAATTGAAAGCCATGAATGTCATTAAATTATACAAAAACATTGAAGATCGGAAAAAGATAAAAAAAGAACTCAAGGAAAATGATCAGGTCAAAGGCTTTGAAACAATTCTAATGAAAAAAGATGGCACCCCGATCAATGTATTGTTAAATATATCAAAAATTGATGACGATGGTGAAGTATTTTATCAAACCACCTGTCTCGATATCACCGAACAAAAGCAAACATCAGAAGCCTTAGAAGAGAGTAAAGAACGCTATCAAAATTATATCAAACATAGTAATGAGGGCATCTACCGTCTGGAAATGGATGAACCTCTGGATACAAAGCTTCCTGTGGAAAAGCAAATTGATCATATTTATGATCATGCTTATATTGCCGAGTTCAATGATGCTTTCATAAAAATGTACAACGCATCTCCTGAAGATTTTCTTAATCTAAAAATGATAGAATTACATGGCGGTCGTGATAATCCTACAAATCGCGCCGAAGTACGTAATTTCGTAAAATCCGGATACAAAGTAATAAATGATGAAACTGTTGAAAAAACTGCAGATGGTAAAACAGTCTGGTTTTCAAATAATACGATTGGCATTGTAGAAGATGACAAAGTAGTTCGTATGTGGGGAACTCAGCTGGATATCACGGAGCGCAAACAGGCTGAGCAACGAATCAAAGAACAGGAAGAAAATCTTAGAACCACACTTAACTCAATTGGTGACGGCGTTATTTCAACAGATCTTGCTGGTAAAATTATACGTATGAATCCAATTGCTGAGGAACTTACTGGCTGGGATAAAAAAGATTCTTTGAATCAACCAATTGAAAAAGTGTTCAGAATCTTTAATGCCAAAACCAAAAAGGAATTAAAGAATCCTGTTGAGAAAGTTTTTGAAGAAAAAAGAATAATTGGACTGGCTAATCACACATTATTAAAAGCGAAAGATGGCAAAGAGTACCAAATAGCAGACTCCGGGGCTCCAATCAAAGATGACAATGGAAATATTACCGGTGCTGTTCTGGTTTTCCGTAATGTAACGGATGAATATAAACACAGAATTCGCAGGAGACAAAGAGAGCGAGAGCTGCAGGAATACAAACACCGACTGGAAGGAACCATGCGTGTTGGAAATCTGGCCTGGTGGGAGATGGATATTAAATCGGGAAAAGTGAAATTCAATCAGAAAAAAGCCCAAATGCTTGGTTATGATCCTGATGAATTCTCCCATTATGATGATTTCATGGAACTTGTCCATCCTGATGATTACGATTATAAAATGGAAACTATGATGGACCTTGTTAAGGATAGAAAATCAGTTTATCAGACTGATTATCGCATTAAAACTAAGGCCGGCCATTACAAGTGGTTTCATGATATTGGAGGAGTTACAACAAGAAGTGTAGATGGCGTACCTAAAAAAGTAACTGGTGTTGTCGTTGATATTACTGAGATGAAGGAAAAAGAACAGAATCTGAAATTTCAATCAATGATGCTCAATCAAATCCAGGACCATATTACTGCTACTGATCTTGAAGGAAATATTATCTATGTCAATGATGCAGAAGCCAAAACCTTTGGAGTATCGAAAGAAGAATTAATTGGAAAATCTATTCAAGACTATGGTGAAAATTCTGAAAAAGGTGCAACTCAGAAGGATATTGTACAGCAAACTCTGGATAATGGCCACTGGCGAGGCGAAGTTGTCAATTATAGCAATGAAGGTAAAGAAATTATATTTGATTGTCGAACCCGATTGATAAAAGATAATGATGGAAATCCTAAAAGTATGGTTGGCATTTCTACTGATATTACAGAAGCTAAGAAAGCTGAAAATGATCTAAAGAAAAGTGAGCAAAGACTTAAAAGTTATGTTGAAAATTCACCCTATGGAATTTTCGTTTCCAACCAGGAAGGTAACTATGTTGATGTAAATTCAGCTGCGCAGCAAATTACCGGATATAATAAAGACGAGCTAATCGGGAAAAATTTGTTAGATTTGATTCCGCCGGAAGGCAGAAAAGAAGCCCGACAACATTTTCAATCGGTAATCAAAGGTGATTATTACACTCTAGAATTACCATTTTTAACTAAAAGTGGGACTAAAAAATATTGGAGCGTAAAAGCAGTCAAACTCTCTAAGAATCGATTTCTGGCTTTTGTCAACGATATTACTGACCGCAAAGAAACTGAGATAAAATTAAAAGAGAGTGAGGAGCGTTATCGAGTCATAACGGAGAAAAGTCATGATGGAATCTATATTCTTCAGAATAATAAATTAGTTTTTGCTAATGATAGGATTTGTGATCTAATTGGGTATCGCAAAGATGAACTTTTGTATGTTAATTTCTGGGAATTTATTCATCCTGAAGACTTAAATAAAATTAAAACATATGCCTATGGGCGAGCAAAGGGCAAAGATGTACCCTCAACCTATGAGGTTCGTGGTGTGACTAAAAATGGTGAAATTCTGGATCTGGAATTTTCAGTGGCTCCTATCACTTATAGAGGTAAATATGCTGCTTTGGGATCGATTCGTGACATTACTCAGAGGAAAGAAACTCAGAAAAAATTGAAACTGCGTTCTAAAGCAATTGCTGCTTCTATGGATGGAATTGGAATTTTGGATTCCAGGGAAAAGTATATTTATATAAATAAAGCCCATGCTGAGATTTATGGTTATCAAAGCCCTGATGAATTGATTGGAAAATCCTGGAAAATGCTCTATGATGATGAGGAATTAAGGCGATTTGAAAAAGAGATCATGCCTGAATTTAGAGAAAAAGGCAAATGGCGAGGCGAGGCTGAAGGCAGAAAAAAAGGCGGAAGTAAATTTCCACAGGAAATCTCCTTGACCGCTCTAAAAGATGGAGGCCTGATTTGTTTGGTACGTGACATTACCGAACGCAAAAAGGCAGAGCGGGAAAAGGAAAAATTACAGGAGCAGCTTTTACAGACCCAAAAGCTGGAGTCTATAGGAACTCTTGCTGGTGGTGTTGCCCATGACTTTAACAATATTCTCACAGTTATAATTGGACTTGCCCAGCTGGTAAAATCTAGAACTATAAAATCTGATCCAAATTATGAACAGCTTGATAGTATTTTAAAATCTGCCGAAAGAGCAGCAGATTTAACCAAGCAATTATTATTGTTCAGCCGTAAAAAAGAGATGGACCTGGAAGTCATCAATCTTAATAGAACTATTTCTGAAATTAGAAAAATGTTGAATAGATTAATAGGTGAAAATATTAGTATGCACAATGAGCTGGCTTCAGATCTCTGGCAAATTAAAGCTGATAGGAATCAATTAGAACAGGTCATTACCAATCTGGTGGTCAATGCTCGGGATGCTATGGGAGGCGGCGGAGATCTGCACATTAAAACTAAAAACGTATCAATAAGTAATGAAAAAGCCGAAACCATTCCAAATATTGAGCCAGGCCAGTATGTACGAATAAGCATAGAAGACACAGGCCATGGAATGGATCAGGAGATTCAGGACAAAATTTTCGATCCCTTCTTCACAACTAAAGGACTGGCAGAAGGCACAGGAATGGGTTTGGCTGTTGTTCATGGAATCGTCAAAGAACACAAAGGTTTTATAAATGTTTATAGTGAAGCTGGTGAGGGGACAATTTTTCATATTTATTTACCAAGAGTAAAATCAGAGCAAAAGCAGGAAACCAAAAAAAGAAAAACAAAACTGCTTAATAATTTTTCCGGAGAAGGAGAAACTGTTCTTATTGTTGAAGATGAAAAGCCGGTTCTCACCTATCTTGAAAAAATTCTTGAAAATTATGGCTATAATTACTTAAGCGCTAAAAGTGGTGAAGAAGCTCTTGAACTTTTTGCCAAAAATAAAGACAATATCGATCTTCTCCTCAGTGATGTTATCATGACCGGAATCGATGGAGTAGAATTAGCCAATAAGCTCAAAAAACAAAATAAAGATCTACAGGTCATTTTGAGTAGTGGTTACTCCAATAAAAAAGTGGCCTTACGAAAAATCAAAGATAAAGGCTACCGTTTCATTCAAAAGCCTTACGATATTACAAAGTTGTTGAGTTTGCTGCACGAAACTATAAGCAGTGAATAAATTTGGAGTTTTCGTTTAATTGGATAAAATCTGTTGCTTGAGATAATAAAAACTGCATAATTTTTCTGTCCCTGCCTAAAAAAGCTTGACAATCAATAAAATATAATCGACATTATTACATCATAAATGCATATCTGCTTATTAAATACATGCCCTTTATGGACATGATTAAGCTGTGATAAGTGCATAACTTGATTACTGAAAATTTATTTGCACTAAAAGAGAGTAGTTTTTTTAATTTAAATGAGGAGGGAAATATGTGGAAGATTAAAGGTGTGGCAAGATTAATTTTTCCGATTGTTATTATTCTGGTTGCTTTGATGAACTGCGATCTAAATGATCTCACAGAACCAGAAGATAATGAACCCCCAACAGCACGCGCCGGTTCTGATCAGGAAGTTTCTCTGGGAGATTCCGTAATTCTTGATGCTAGTGATTCCTTTGATCCTAATCAGGATGTATTATCCTATGAATGGACATTGCTATCAAAACCAGCTGGAAGCCAGGCAACACTTAACAATTCCAAAAGTATGATTGCTAGTTTTGTAGCAGATAAGCGCGGTTCTTATCAGGCTCGTGTAAAAGTTTCTGATGGATACGATAATGATCAGGATGAAACTTCAATAACAGCAAATATCGAGGTTCTTTCAAATATTAATGAAGATCGGACTCTAACCAATGTAATCGAAGATCCCGCTGAGGCTGATTATGCAGTTTCCGGAATCGTAAATATTGGTGCTACTTTGACTATTGAGCCTGGTGTGAAAATCGAGTTTGGTGCCGGCGCAAGAATGGATGTTGAATCCGAAGGAACCCTTGTTGCTGTAGGTTCTGAGACCGATTCTATAATCTTTACTGGTGCCAATCAAGCTTCAGGATCCTGGGCTGGCATTATTGTAAAATCAAGGAATATTGGAAATGAAATTTCATACGCTGCCATTCATTATGGTGGCGCAAATAATTATGCAAATATCTATGTAAATTATAATGGTGCTCTAAAATTGAGCCATAGCAGGCTTGATCATAGTTCATCATATGGATTGGAAGCTGAAAGAAATGCTGAAATTCGAGATTTCAATAACAATAGTTTTAACGGTAACTCCTATGCGGCTCTCAATATCCCAGCTCATTTAATTGGTTCCCTTGACGCTCATAGCTCCTATGCTGGCCATTCAGGAAATAGTACAATTTCAGTTTTTAGTTCCGATGTAGAAACAGATCAAACCTGGCCGGCTACTGATGCTCCCTTTGTAATGGATGGTATAACTGATCTAGAAGCCGTAATTACAGTTCAACCAGGAGCAGTTTTTAAGTTTGCTCAGAATGCACGGCTTGATGTAGAAGGTGATAATGGTTCCCTAATTGCAATTGGAACTCCAGACAGCATTATTCAATTTCAAGGCACTCAACCTATTGTTGGCCATTGGAGCGGAATCTATATTATGAATACTGTTCCAACAAATGAGCTAAGCTATACTAAAATTAGCCATGGTGGTGCTAATTCCTATGCCAATGTCTATATTAATTATAATGGTGCTATCAAGATAACAAATAGTGAATTCGAGACAAGTGCAACCTATGGTCTGGAAGCAGAAAACGGATCCCAAATCAATGCCTTTTCTCAAAATACATTTTCTGAAGATGCAATTGTTCATATTCCTGATTACTTAGTTGGCGCTCTTGATGATCAAAGTACATACCAGGGTGATGGCACGGGCTATATTTCGGTATTTGGTTCCAGCAAAAATATAACTACTATTCAAACCTGGCCTGCAACCGATGCTCCCTATGTAATGGACGGCATCATTGAAATCATGGAAGCAGTGACAGTTGCTCCTGGTGCGATTTTCAAATTTACAACCAGTTCCCGTCTTGAC
>DATGCI010000009.1:0-7468 GCA_035312185.1 bacterium | reverse complement strand
AAAATGGCTGGAAAACATCCAATAAAAAAGATGTTAAAAATAAAGATCTCTGGCAAAAATTGGATGATTTGAATAATGATAATGTTGAATGGTATTATGTTCCCGGCCATTCCGGTGTAAAATTAAATGAAATAGCCGATGATCTAGCCACTAATATGATTAAATATAATCAGGACGATAAGAATTAGAAATCCGGGTGTCCCAGATCAATCTATTTTTTTTGAAGTTTTTTTAAGGCTGAAAAATTATCTTTCTAAAAAATCACTGATCGCCTGCGTGCAGGTATCCAGAGCACAACCTACTCCTAAATGTCCGCAATTGTCTTCCAAAACCATAATCTCTGCATCAGAAATTTTAGCAAATTTTTTAGATAAAGATGGATTGACAAGATGATCGGTTTCTGAAACAATCATAAGAATATCGGCCTTGATAAACTCAGAAGCCTTTTTTAGGGAGCCATCGAAATTGCGAGTGATGTCATGACTAAGCATGGCTTTGATCTGGCTGGCTCTATTTTTTAGGGTAAAGCGAGCATCAGTCCTGGGTTTAAATTTGTTGTAAAATTGCTCAAATTCATTACCTTCCATATTCTCATAAAAATACTGGGGTGTCCTGCCACTCATGTTGCTGTATATGTCAAGAATTTTCTGGATTTGAGCCTTCGAACAATCATCCTGAAGACCGAGCTGAACCAGTTCCCTTTGAAACTTAATCCATAATTTATCAGGTGCAGTCAATTTGGGAGTGCATACATAGGGGACAGCTTTTTCAATGAAATTTGGATATGATACCAGCCATTCAAAAGCCTGAAAACTACCCATTGATCCGCCTACAATCCCTAAAATATGATCAAACCCCAGATTATTCAAAAGTTGATGCTGGGTTTGAACAATATCATGGATAGTAAATTCCGGGAATTTAGAGCCTGGTTGATGCTTTGAATTAGATGGGGAAGTAGAAACACCATTGGCAGGAGCATCTACAGCAATGATAAAATATCTGGAACTGTCCACAATGTGACCGTTTTCAATGAGATTCTTTATGTGTCCACTTGTACCACCAAACCAGGTGGGGTATAGGATTATGTTAGAGCTATCCTGGTTAATTTCACCAAAAGTTCTATATCCAATCTTGCAGTTTTTGATTACAGACCCATTCTCCAGTTTGAAATCACCTAGATAAGCAAATTTTTGACCACCACCAAAAATAAAAATAGTAGCAATTATTAAAATTGAAACAGCTTTTAAACACCTTTTAAACTGCATTTAAATCCCCTTTAAAACTTTAAAATTTTTGCAGTGGTTTTTGATCGTATTGACTTTGGCAGGACAAAAAATATTTTATTTATATTTAGTGGAATCAAAATAAAACTCAATATAACCTGTCAAATATTCTAAAGTAGGCTCCAGCAATTTTTCTTCGAGCAACAAAGCTCCGGTATGCATTTCGCCCTTTCGTCCAGCACCAATTCGTAATTACATGCCAGGTAATTTTTTTAGATATACTGCAAAATCATCAGCACCCATGGACGCCATTTTCTGGATAATTAAATTTGATTTATCCCGCTCTTCCATAAATTGGATAAAACCAGTCACCAATTCCGGGTCATTGATAGTTGCAGGGCATCGGGTGGGAAATTTCAGGTCGATATCTATATTATAGAGTCGAGCAAAATTTTTGGTAAAATTCCTGATTATTTTTCGGGCTTTTTTTTCAATGCTGTTTTTGTGAGCTCTGAGTGTTCCTCTTAGTTCAATTTTCTGAGGTATAGAGTTATGCGTATCACCGCCCTGCACTTTTCCAAAAGCAAAAGAAAGTGTCTCCCGAGGATCGATAGAACTATTGATATGATTTTGTAGAGCTGTGATGTATTGGCTAGCTACATTAATAAGGTCAACAGTATCATCAGGACGTGAAGTGTGTCCTCCAGGACCCTTGAGTTCGATCTTCAATGAAGTTGATGATGCACTAGCGGCCTTCTCCGGAACGATCACTTTGCCAGGTTGGTATTGATTGTCAACGTGAACTCCTAAAATGTGACGGGCTTCATGCCAGATGTTTTCCTTTATCACATATTCAGCACCGCCCGGGGCAGCCTCTTCAGCCGGCTGAAAAATCACCCGTAATTTTCCCTGTAATTTGTCCGGATTTTCCTGGAAATACCGCATAAGACCCAGGCCGATAGCAATATGGAAATCATGCCCGCAGGCATGCATTGTACCCCTTTTATTAGAAATAACAGGATGGCTGGAATCTTCTTCTATAGGAAGGGCATCAATGTCGCTGCGAAATAGAAGGGTCGGTCCCTTGCCAATTTCACAAAAACCACCAGTCTCCATATTTTCAAAACTGTGAAATTTGATTCCCCATTTATTTAGAATCTCTTTGATATAGGCTGTTGTTTTATACTCCTGGTAGGATATTTCAGCAAGTTTATGAAACTCCCGTCTGATTTTGCGTATCTCTTCAATCATTTTATTAAAATCCTATTTGATAATTTCTATCCTACTCCATCCACCCAATCATCCAATCATAAATCCAATCATCCACCCAACCATCCATTTCACCTTAATATTCCAAATTATACAGCAGGGCCACAATTCTATCTTGCAGATCATTGATACAACTTGTTGGTGTTGGATAATGGTTAACGAGAATGGAAAAAATGTATTCTTTACCGGTTTTAGCGGTTACATAGCCAGATAAAGCTCGAACGTGTCCAACATAGCCGGTTTTGGCGTGGACATGCCCACTAACATTGTAACCTTCGAATCGATTCTTTAGCGTTCCGTCAATTCCACCAACAGGCAAAGATTTTAAGTAACTTTCATAGGCTGGACTGTTTTTCATTGTCTGAAGAATGGTTGCAATTTGAAAAGGTGATACCAGATTGTGGCGGGAAAGACCAGAACCATCTCGAATGAAGATTCCATCGGGATCAATTCCAATATCCTCAAACCATTCATTTTCTACTTCAATTCCGGCTTGGTTAGTGCCTTTGTTTTTGATTTCAGCACCTAAAGTTTTTTGCAAGGTTTCAGCGTAGAAGTTTTGGCTGACTTTGTTTAATGTATGAACGATTGTATCCATTTTAACAGAATTATGGGATAATATAATCTGCATACTGTCATACCTGGCTTCCTCATCCTCTAGTTCATCAATATCAACAATTTGACCATACTCAATATCGGCGTCTTTGAGGCATTTTTTGAAGCCGGTAAGGGAAAAATTAGTCGGATCATTAATAGTTACCCAATCAACAATAGTATCTGAATCAATAGTAATAGAACCGAAGACTCTAACACTGTCAGAATTTGCATACCTGTGAAAATCTATATACTGCTGGGAATCGGGATGGACAGTGGTTAGTTCATTCTTGATTTTCATATAATCGGGAATCGGTTTTTGCACAATTTTGGCAGGGGCTCCTAAGGAATCGCCGGGTGTAAAATAGAGATCCATGCAATTATCATTATAGGATAGTCCGCCGGTTTTGGCCGCGTAATAATAGGAAAGATCATTATGTTCCCAGCCGCTGCCTAGTCCCTGATCAGAGAAAATATTATCATCGCCAATTATTCTGCCTTCAATTTTATTGATACCCAATTTTTTCAGACTATCAGCCCAGGATTGAAAAATATGTTCGATCTGGCCATCATAATAGCGTCCCGAAATAGTAGGATCACCTGAACCTTTGATCCAGAGGTCACCTTTTAAAATGCCATTTTCAATTTTTCCATCGGTATATAATCGGGTTTCATAAGTATAATCTTCGCCCAAAATATCAAGAGTGGCAGCTGTGGTGATTAGTTTCATATTACTGGCAGGCATAAAAAGGTCATGGGCGTTTCGGGAATAAATTATCCCACCTGTTTGAGGTTCCATTATATAAATTCCAAAATGGGCAGGCTGAAATCGAGGTTGATTAATCAGCTGGTCAATCCGTGAATGGAGTTCACGAATATTGTGCGGTGAAATCATTCTCCGCTCCGGATAAGCGGGGGCCGGTCGCTGAGAACAATTAATAAAAAACAGAGCAGAAATAAGTAAGGGTACTGCGTAAAATTTTAATTTCATGATAAATTCCTTTTCAGTTTCATTATTCTGCTAAAAGATTTATCTATTCTTGTTTTGCTTATGTTGCCTGATTGGACAAGATATTTTATAGTCTGAAAGGTGATTTCAGCAATATTGGTATTGTATTGCATAACATTGCTGTTCAGAATGATGTCAACACCAGCCTTGATAGCCAATTCTACTGCTTCTTTATAAGAATAATTTAAGCGAATTGCGCCCATATTGAGGTCATCGGAAATTACAACTCCTTTATAGCCCATTTTGTCCCGCAATAGTTCGCTAATAATAGAATGAGAAAGGGTAGCCGGATGTGAGTCATCAAAGTCTTTGATAAAAATGTGAGCAGTAAGAATAGCGTTCGCCATATTATTATCTATAAAATGCTGGTAAGGCTTTAATTCCTTATCATCCCAGCTTTCAGTTGCATCCACAAAACCATGGTGAGAATCGTCCATAGTACTTCCATGACCGGGAAAATGTTTCAAACAGGTTAAAATATCATGTTGATGATGGGCTTTGATAACTTGTTCAGCGTGAATTCGAACTTTTTCAGGATCGCTGGAGAAACAGCGTTCTTTTTGTCCCAGGGCAGGACTCTCAGGATGAATGTCAAGGTCGAGAACAGGTGAAAAATTGAAATTGATGCCAATATCTTTGAGTAAATGGGCGATTTTCAAAGCCTGCTGAAAAGTGAAATCAGGATCATCTTTTTGGCCTAATGTTCGGGCGGAATAAGTTTTAGGAAAACCGTATTTCTCTTTTAATCGAACAACCTGACCACCTTCAGCATCGATGGCAATGAATAGGGGAGTATCGGCATATTGCTGAAGGCTGTTTGTCAAATTCTTAAGTTGCTGAGGAGAGGATATATTTCCAATAGTTTCCTGCATGGGGCTCTCGTTGTCAGTAAGCCAGACACCGCCCAGGTTGTATTGCTTAATATGTTTGGTTATTGTGGAATTTTCATCAGGAGATTCACCTCGAAAACCGGTCATAATCATCTGACCAATCTTTTGCTCTAAATTATAACCCATTTTAAATATTTACCTTCTCAATAATTAATACACTCATTATATCTCAGCTTTGGAATATAATTCGTCTATTTTTTTACCAACTCGATCGGTGATATGAGTGAATTTACGAGTGGATTTACTTAGTCTATACTCATGAAACTTTTTGAAAAAATAGAGGGGGCCCTTTACAATTGCTTTTTGCAATTCTTCTTCTCCATATTGAATTTTGATTGTGCGGGCCATAAAATATCCCAGTCCATAAAATGGGCCATTAGATTTTAAACCCATATTGATAATTTTTTCTGTCATCTCAGGATTTTTATTTGTATAGATTGAAGAGTAAATTTGATCTAACATACCAATACTTTTTTTGACTTCTTCAAAAAACCGCCAGTTTTCCGGTTTTCCACCTACATAAGTTGCAGTACCTTCCAAAAAAATATAAGATAGAACACGGTAAAATTTTCTGTCGTTTTTATTTTGGAAATTCCAGGTGGTCAGATCGGAAAAATCAAGATTATCCCGGTTTTTGATATCAGATGAAACAGGACAAATAGCGAGTTGAACATGGTGAAAGACCTCATGACGCATAGTTCTTAATAAAGTAGGGAATCTGTCTTTTACCTGGGCTATATTAGTTCCTACAGAATTTGAAGTCGCCCAGCTCCTGATACCAAAATTAACTCCGAAACTGATTTTATCGGAGAATTTAGTATTATCAGGTACGAATCTATCTATCCGTTTTAAAATATTATATTCTAATTGCTCACTATTATTATCCAGATATTTTATGTACTTACGAAATTTATCCTGATTTGTATAAATATCTGAGAAACAGAAAAAATTACAGGGATTCAGCCAGTTCCAGATCCGGTTTATCGGTTTTGGGTTGGCGGCTGAATAGATGAATTTTCCAAGGTCAGTACTATCGGGAAGAGGTTCGGGGATATAACCTAAATTTCTTCGATGTTTGAGCATGGCTCTAAAAACGGGATGTTGGGCTATTTTAAAAGCTTCATCTAGCGTGGGAGATTTTTTCTTGTAATAATCCAGAACATCATCAATAGCTGAAATATCAATATCAAGTTCTAAATTAGAATTTAAGGGCTGGATTTCCTCTTGAGGTAAATCATCATCTTTATTCTTGAACTTGATATTATAACGCAATTCTCCTCTGGAGAGTACTTTATAGTTATTATTTCTAATTTTAGCCAGATGATGAGCAGTTGCTATTGTATTTTTAAAGTTATTTGGAATTGGTATTTTAGTTGAGTCTTTAAAATGGTCGGGAATAAAACCATAGAAACTTCCACCCCATTCCTTCTGTTTTTTTTCAAGAGTTGATAATTTTTGAATTTGCCCGGGTTTTTCTAATTTGTCGAGTTGCTTAAAAATAAAACGAGCTTCATCAAGGGGAAGAGTCTTTTGCAGCTGATCAATCTGTTTTCTGGTGGTAGTATCTTTTGAAAAAGTGTGCAGCTCCTGCCACTCCCATTTTGAGTTAAAATTAAATTGATCTTTTTGAGTACAGCTCATAAAAAGTACTAAGACGAGAAACACTAGGATTGTTCTTTTGAATGCCATTGTTTATCCTCTATTTATTATTAAGAGAACACTTCCTAAACTATAACTAATATTTGAAATAAAAAAATTTTATTACCCCAAATTTATAATCAGGTCAACCACAGAGCCTTAGGTCTAATAAGTTGTGATAATTTGAAAAAGCGAAAAATTCAAATTTTTACTTAATTAAAAAGAAACTAAATATTAAATTTGACAGATGCAAATAGTTCGTAAGGTTAATGAATTAATTAAAAATCCAATTATGAGGGAAATTATGAAGTCAATTGCAAGCAAAGCTAAGTATTTGATATTATTGCTAATAATTTCATTATCTTTTGCTCAGAATAATAAGGAATTTCGGGCTACCTGGGTCATTACCTGGGAACATGACTGCGATTCTACAAAAATTAAACAGATTCTTGATAGGCATGAAAAAGCCAATATGAATGCTGTTCTTTTTCAGGTTCGGCAGAGTGGTACAGCTTATTACAATTCTTCTTATGAACCCTGGGGTCATTATGCCAACTATCAGAACCCAGGATTTGATCCTCTGGCGTTCGCTGTCAAAGAAGCCCATAAAAGGGGGCTTGAACTGCACGCCTGGTTTAATACTTTTCAAGCATCAAGTACCGTCCAGGGCGCACCTGCTCAAGAAAATCCTGAATGGGTTTGTCGGGATGGTAATAATAATCCGATGCCACAGAGTAAGGCACTTTCTCCCGGTCTTGATACCGTCCGAAGTTATACCCGCCAGGTAGCCATGGAAATTGTACGCAATTATGATATTGATGGCATTCACCTGGACTACATTCGCT
>DATGCI010000008.1:0-2844 GCA_035312185.1 bacterium | reverse complement strand
ATTTAAACCTTTTTTTTTAATTCTTTAATCATCAAAAAAAAGAGCCCCACTTTTTGTGGAGCTCATAATAATACTTGGACTGAATTTTATTGTTTTATTTCAACATGAGGTTGTTTCTTTGGGAACTATTTTTATTGTTGCTAACAACTGGTGCTGGACATGTTTTTACGGCAGTGACTTTATAAAAACATTTATCGCCGGGGGGAATTTCCGCATAGCTATTTCCAAGGATGGAACCGACAAAATTACCGGGTCCGGGTGTGAAATTCGGATTCGTATCCTGGTAGATGTTATAATAATCAGCAGAGTCAGGATAGGTCCAGTTAAGTTCCACTTCACCTGTGGTTGTATTATATGATATTGTGAGATCAGAAATAAGGGGCAGTGGCTCCCAGTTTATGGTGTCAGGTCCCCAAATGTTATTATCCTCATTGGATTCAGTAACTTCCTGGTCTGTATCAATTTGAAAATAGGAGTGCCAGGTTCCCGTGGTATCAGTACATATTTGATCAAAATTTAATACTAAGGAATCACCGGGATCGATCACGGGAACAGCAGAATATTTCTGACCACTTTGTGTGGGTGAAGGCGGGGCATCCAGGTTATAATAGAGATCAAGTACACAACCTTCAGAGGCAGCATCTCCAATATTCTTAACAGTAACGTCTACATCTATAACCGAGCAAATACAGGAGGATGTATCGGACCAAACAACATTTGTGATAGTTAGATCAGGAGCATATCCTGTCCAGTCTATGCGATCATACATATCATTTTCATAGGCAGGACCCACCAGATCACCGCTGGCGTTTGTAATAGTTACGTGCCCCTGGTTTTCATTTTTAGTAATATTATAGGTAGCATCCCTGGCTCCGGCATAGAACTCAACATTATCTATGGTTATGTCTTGATCGTTATCAATGGTTAGCAAGGTGCCACCAGTTTCACCATTGCAGAAAATACAATCCATGAAAAGAGTAGTTGCATCGACAGTTGCTCCGGATTTTACATTAACACCATTGGAGTTCATATATTCAAACACAGTAGAAGAAGCATCTATGGTTCCGCCCGAATTTACATTAAAAGCATAGGGATCTGTTCCGTATTTGGTAATGGTGCAGGCATCATCATTCGCTCCGGCGTCAAATTTTCCGCCGTTGTTAATATTCAAAGCATTTCCGATTTCCAGACTGGAAAGATCACCCATCAATATGTAACCACCGGAAATATCAAAATCACCTGCTGCCCTGCATACATCATTATCAAATATTGTGACTTTATCACCGGAAGTATCTTTATTTATATTGAAACTCCCGAAACAGGCATTGTCATCATTACAATAGATGGTAGAATTTTCTGAACCAATAAAATTGACTGTATTCCCAGTTCCCAGTTGAGCATCTGTTCCATCGTTGAAATACCAGTCGCCATATACGTTGATATTCCCATTTGTAACACCTGATGAGGAAGAACCTGAAAACCAGGTAATATCATTGGCAACATTAAGAATATCTGATGAATCCTCCATTAGTAATCCACCATAGATAATTGCATCATTATTAACAGTTGCTTCAAAATCCTTGAACCACAATTGACCTGAAGTGATCTCAAGATCATTCTGAACAATGATATCAGATTCTAAATAAGCACCTCCACCAGATGTAGGACAAATAGATAATTTATTGAAATAGTTACCGTTTGAACATTCTATTGATGAATAACTAATGTTATCTGTTTGAATTTCTACAGCACCTCCAGATGGCTGGAAGGTATTTGCATATTCTGCATCAAAATTATTTGATCTTATAATACCCCCAGTTATATTTATAGTTGCTGAAGAGTATACTCTGAAAACCGAATCCGTCTGAAACAAGCCTGCGCTCTGATTATATGTTCCCAATATACCACCTTGATTGTTTGATTGTACAATAATGAAGCTTCCGTCATCAATTGTTAGCACACCATCGGACCATACTTTCAGGTAACCATTAAGAGAAACATCTCCACCATCTACATCAAGCTCACCATTTAAAGTAAAGTCTGAATTATTGATGAGTTCGCCACCGGTATGTTCCAGATACATTTTAGATCCGTTTTCAATATCGAGGGTTCCGTCAACAGTTAGTGTATTAGATTGAACTTGCAGCCTGCTGTTATTGGTCAATGTCAGGTCACCATCGATCTGGAAATCATGAGTACTGCTGTTATCTAACCAGACAGGAGTTATATCCGGTTTATCAATTGTAACATTTCCAAAAGATGCATTGTCATCAAAATTGTAGATTAGCTGCGATCCGCTTCCTACAAAATTAACCATATTACCTGTTCCTAGTTGAGCATCTGTTCCATCGTTGTAATACCAGTCACCATACAAATTAATAAAGCCATCAGTAATCATATCGGTAGAACCATTGAGCCAATAAATATTATTCTCGACTGCAAGAATATCAGAACCATTACCCATTTTTAGATTACCACTAATATTAAGGTTATTATGTACAACTGTTTCAGCATCATTACCCATTTCAAAACTTCCGTCGATGTTGAAATCATTATGTATAAATGTCGAATTTGATGTAATTACAATTCCAGAAAGAATATCAAAATTATTCATTACCTCAATATTGCAAAATAAATCCACATCATTCGTTAAAGCATCTACCTTTAAATCATAGAAGTAATTTCCGTCATGCACTTCTAGATGTGTATCCCAAGAATCATTGACGATTTCAACAAGGCCGCCTGTCGCCTGGAATGTATCATTACCAGAAACAACTAGACCTTTTTTTGATCGAAATATTCCTCCATTCATATTGAATGTACTTCCATCGTAAAAATATGGAA
>DATGCI010000007.1:0-8165 GCA_035312185.1 bacterium | reverse complement strand
GCAGTTTTCTGGATATTTGGGCCCTCTTCGGATATTACTACGACTAGTCTATTTATTTTGATATTTTTGGCACCTTTTGGTATCTACTGGCTTTGGTTAAAAAATGCTACCCGCAGAATCTACTAATCATTGCCAGTTATTTTCCCCAACCGAATGACCACATCACTCTTTTAAATTACAAACATAAAAAACGCTAACATCTTCTACTTCTTTGTCAAAGGTGATAAACTCTTGTGGCTCCTGGAGGTCTTCAGCAATTGTATTTGCTTGATCTAATATTTTATCAAAATCGGGCTTAGGATTGGCACTTTCCAATTCATTTCGAAAAGTGGCATTATTATTTATTATTTCATCTAAGTCGTGATCCATCAAATCAATCTTGCCGGGTTCATTTAAATTACTCCACGCACCTGTCTTAATATTAAATTGATAAAAAGGCAGAAACTTCGCACCATTATCAATAATAAATCTGATAGCCCTGACAATGTAATCGAATTCTTGTTTTGAAAGTGTGTAATGCATATTGAGGCGAACCCAACCAGGCTTTATGCCACTAAAACCCCGGGATTGTAAAATGTGAAGATATTTTTCCGATAATTCTTCATCAATATTCAGCAAGCGATGGCCATAAGGCCCGGCGCAAAGGCATCCCGCTCTGGTCTGAATTCCAAATAGGTCGTTCAACAGACGGGTCACAAACTTAGGATGCAGCCATCTATCCTGATGCTTAATATTAAAGGGAATGATGTTAATCTTTTTATCCGGATTTTGCGGGCCATACAGCAACATATTATCATTATCCTGAAAGGCCTTTTGAAATTTTTCCAGGTAATACTTTTCAATTTCTTCAATATTTTCAATGCCAACGCGGTCTTTGAGCTCAAAGGCAAGTGCTGCTTTAATATCCTGGATAATTCCCGGAGTGCCCGGTTTTTCTCGCTCTTCTATATTTTCGGTAAAGACCTCTTTTTTGAAATTGACAAACATAACTGTTCCTCCGGCTGAGACTGTCGGCGGCAGTTCTTTATGGTAGATCTTTTCATTGAAAATCAAAAGTCCGGAGCTTCCCGGGCCACCCAAAAATTTATGAGGAGAGAGGAAAATGGCATCAAAATAGGCTTCATCATCCTTATTCATATCAATTTCCACATAAGGCGCACAGGCGGCAAAATCAAAGCAGGCAATTGCATCATGGCGGTGCAGAGTACGGGCAACTTCATAGACTGGAGTTCGAATTCCAGTAACATTGGAAGCTGCTGAAAAGGAACCAATCTTATCCCGCTCTTTATATTTTTCATCAGCAAGCAGCTCATCCAGAGCCTCAATATCCAGATATCCATCAGGTTCCATCGGCACTTCAACAACATCACAGACTGTATGGCGCCACATAATTTCATTGGAATGGTGTTCATAAGGGCTCACAAAAACTACTGGTTGATGGGCCTTAATGTAATTGCGGAGCTTTTCGGCTTCCTCCGGGTCTTCGCACTGGTCGATAAAATCCATCATTCGATTTTGGGTTGATGGTGACCAGTAAACACCTAGAATTTGCTGAAGACGGGTGATTCCGCCAGTTGCTCCTGTGCCAGAAAATATTATCCGGCCATGCTCACCAGCATTGACCAGCTCTTTGATTCTTAACTCAGCCTTATGCAACCTTTCGGTCATCGTTTTTCCGGTAAAATCATCTTTTGTGTGGGTATTAGCATAAAATTGCATCAGATATTTTAAATAATCTTCGATAAAATCAACTGACCGCCCACTGGCCGTATAATCGGAATAGATCAAAGGTCGTTTACCAAATGGTGTAATAATTCTTTTGTTTCTGCCTATAACTCTGTTTCTCAGCCAGCTCAATTTGCTGATTTTCTTTTTTATGTCCACGAATAGGTCCCCTCATTTAATTGTTTAAGAAGTGTAGAAAAAATATTAAATTCCCAAAGATTCAATATCCAAAATATAATTAATTTGGGTATTGAAAAAAAATATTTTTTCGATAAGAAAGGAGAAATACATGGCACATGACCACGTACCCGACGCAGAGAATATTCTCGACAAAGAATATAAAGTGCTCGACAAAGGCTTTGTTAGATTAGTCGATTATATGGGAGGTGACGCCCGTATTGTTCAGGCCGCCCGCGTTAGTTATGGCAAAGGCACAAAAACCAAACGTCAGGATCGAGGCCTGATTAATTATTTGATGAGAAATCAGCATACTTCACCTTTTGAACAGGTCATTCTCACTTTTCATTGCAAAATGCCGCTTTTTGTAGCTCGCCAATGGGTTCGCCATCGCACCGCTCGTTTAAATGAAATTTCCGGCCGCTATTCAGTTATGGAAAATGAGTTTTATGTACCTGACTCCGAACAGATCAGCTATCAAAGCGAAGACAACAAGCAGGGTCGCAATCAGGATGAGACCGTTCCAGCTGAATTACAACAAAAAGTGCTCGACATCATTACTTCCGGACATAAACAAGCCTATGATCAATATAATGAGATGCTGGACGAAAATATTGCCCGGGAACTAGCCCGCATAAATCTGCCCCTTTCCCTTTATACTCAATGGTACTGGCAAATTGATCTACATAACCTATTTCATTTTTTAAAATTAAGAATGGACGCTCATGCTCAATGGGAAATACGTCAATACGCCAAAAAGATGGGAGAAATTACCGATAAAGTTGCGCCCATGGCTTATCAGGCCTTTGAAACGCATATGTTGAATTCTGTCACTTTTTCTGGAATTGAAATGAAGGCTCTGGCCAGCCTTTTGAAAGGCGAGGAGTATTCACTAAATCCCACAGCCCAGGCCGATTTTGAGAGAAAAATTGAAAAAATAAAAAACAGCCATTAAAGGGCTTTAATACAGTCTTTTGAAAAAATTTAATTTTGGATTTTCCTGATTTTAAAGTTTAATTATACAGCTGATTTTTAAACCATTAAGACAAAAGAGATAAAATTATATGACACACAGCAATATAAAAATTTTCAGAGCCCGCTGGCTTTTACCAATCGACAAACCACCTATTGAAGATGGCGATATTGTCATTGACATTGAGAAAAACAAAATTGTAGATCTGGGTACTCACAAACAGATCAGAGAAAAATACTCCCAGAAGCTGGTTAAGGATTTTGGCAATTCCATAATTTTTCCCGGTTTCATCAATGCTCATATTCATCTCGAAGAGCCAGTATTAAAAGACCGGCCTGATAATTACCTTGAGCATTTGCGATCCATGCCTGATGTGACCAATCAGCCCGAAGAAGAAATCAAAAATCAGGTTCAGGAAAATATCAAAGAAGCCCAGAGCTATGGCACAGTGGCTTTTGCCAATTTTGCCAAAACTGGAATTTGCGGAGAAGATATTATCAAAAATGATTTTTTCTGTCGTGTTTTTATGGAAGTATTTGGATTTAATAGCATTAATGCCAATGATACTTTTCGCAAATACAGCCGTATCATTGACAGTCACAACATGACTGGCAATCTCACCTATCATTACGCTTTTTCCAATTTATGGTCAACTTCCCCCGAATTGTTACGAATGGTCAGTGCCAATGAATTGCATACAGTTTTACATTTCGGTCTGCTAGAAGAGGAGCGCGACTTTTTTCTAAATGGCAAAGGCCCGCTCAAGCAATTCCTTTTATCCCGCGGAGATTTTGATTACTCCTGGGAAGCTCCCGGCCTGCCACCAATAAAATATTTTTTGCAAAATAGTTTCAATACCAAGCATAACATTCTGACTCATGCCTGCGAGATCACAGAAGAAGATGTCAAATTGATGCAAAAGTACGATACCAAGATTAATATTTGTGTCTGCCCACGTAGTGATCAAAATTTCAATCTCAGAAAAGTCCCTGTAAAGATGCTGCAAAATAATGGTGTCAATGTCTGTCTGGGAACTGAAGGCAAATATATGGTTGATGATCTAGACATTCGCAAAGATATTCGCAAGCTAGTCACAGATTTTGGTCTCTCATCAGAAGCCGCTATTAAAGTCGCCACTTTAAATGGTGCTTATGCGATTGGATTTCATAGAGAAGTGGGCAGTCTATCACCCCAAAAAACTTCGCGCTGTTATATTATGGATTTTGATGAAGATTTCAGCGATCCCTATGATGCAGTCGCTCTTTCTGATAAGTCCATAGAATTGTTGACCAATAGATAAAATTTCAGGCTCGCAATATTCTGCCCGGCAAATCACCTGTATGCTCACCTTTAACAACAACAGGTTTTCCGTTAACAATTACATATTCAATTCCAATCGGATACTGATGAGGATCACTAAAGGCGGCCTGGTCGATTACTGTATTCGGATCAAAAACAGTAATATCTGCAAAATATCCTTTTTTGAGAACGCCCCGGCGGTTGAGCCCCAGCTTACGAGCTGATTGAGACGTCATCTTTTTAATAGCAACTAGCCAGTCGAATAATTTTTCTTCGCGGCAATATTTACCAAGAACTCTTGGAAAAGAACCATAATATCGAGGATGGGGAACACCATTTCCCAGTTTTCCATAAGGAGCAACTGCTGATCCATCAGAGCCAATTACAACCATAGGATCTTTAAGTACTTTTTTCAAATTGTTTTCATCCATAGCAAATCCGATTATATTGACTCTATTGCGCTCCGCTTTAAGCAGATCGAAGATGAATTCACAAGGTTCTTTTCCAGTTTCTTTGACACACTCTGAAACATATTTTCCTTCCCAGCGCTTATTTTTTTCACTTTGGCAGGAACTTATCATAATGTGATCCCAGCCGCCGATCAGCTTTCCTCTTTGAGAACAATAATCCCGAATTTTGGCTCGTGATTTTGCATTATCCAGTCTTTGTAAAATCTGATCAGTATTGCCCTGGCGTGCCCACAAGGGTAAGAAAGACGTCAAACCCGTTCCCCAGGCATTGTAAGGATAGCGATCTGCCATAACCGGAACTCCTTGCTGTTTAGCCTGGTGAATCACCTTCAGCATATTGTCAACTTTTTTCCAGTTAGGCCGATTGCAGGCTTTAAGGTGGGAAATCTGTAATGATACGCCTGATTTCCTGGAAATTGTCAAAGCTTCCTGAATTGCCTCTTCAACTCGAGCGCCTTCGCTACGCATGTGGGTGGCATAAACGCCATTATAATCTTTCACCACTTTGCACAATTCTACCAATTCATCAGTCTCGGCATAACTACCAGGTGCATATTCTAAACCAGTTGAAAGTCCCAGACTGCCGAATTCCATTGTTTGAGCCAGGCGCTTTTTCATGATTTTCATCTGCTCTTTAGTTGGAGCAGTATCGTTTTTGCCAACAGCAAAAGTCCTTAGGTCACCATGGCCGGTGAAGCTCATATAATTAAGAGCCGATTTATGAGTTTCCAGGGCTTGAAAAAATCCCTTCAAATCTGTCCAATTAACATCAACTCCATAACTTTTTCTCATCTGCTTGCGAAATTGCTGGTGGTCTTCCTGCCTGAGCGGAAAAGGGGATGAGCCACAATTACCAGCGACTTCAGTTGTCACTCCCTGTCGGATTTTGCTTTCAGCCTTAGGATTGGCCAGCAATTCAATATCCGTATGGGTATGAATATCAATGAAGCCCGGCGAAATAAATAATCCTTCAGCATCTAAAATCTGATCGGCATCAGCCCGGGAAAGATCATCAATAGCAGCTATTTTATCCTTTTTTATGCCAAGGTCCATCTTTTCAGGTGGATTGCCCAAACCATCTATAAGGGTTCCATTCCTGATAATCATATCGAAGTCAGAACCGCTGGAACAACCTGCCAATAATCCAATACCGGCCACTGTTCCGGTTTTAATAAATCTTCGTCTGCTAATTTTTTCCATTTTCTTCCCCTCAAACTTATTATTGTCTAAACATCATCATTAATCAGACAAAAGCCCTCACTCGTTTACCCTTTTTCTGCTAAAAAACAAATTATAGCAACCGGAATAGATTCACAAGTAAAAAAAGATATCAATTATTTTAGACTTATTATAGGGCATTTGCGCCAGATGTTTACCATTAGGCCGAAAATAAAATCCAGCAAACTTCGGTATCCATAAAAATATTTGAACGCCACCTGATTTTAATTAAATTTGATTATGCTGTACTCTACTGGAATTTTTCTATTTCCCCTCAGCAAGGAATGAAATAATCAAAATATAGAAGGTGAGTATGGAAACTTATGGCTGGATTTCAATTTTACCACCACTAATCGCCATTACTCTGGCAATAAAAACCCGGCAGGTCTTCATTTCGCTGGCTGCTGGAATCTGGATGGGCTGGATCGTATTGACAGGCTGGCGGCCTTTTGCCGGTTTGGGCGCTACTCTCGAATCCTTTGTCAACGTATTTCAGGAGCCTGGAAATACGCGCGTGATCATTTTTAGTGCTCTGGTAGGAAGTTTGATCGCCCTGACCCAGCGCTCTGGTGGAGTGGAAGGCTTTGTCAATTTTCTTCTCAAAAGAAAGTGGATTGAATCCCGGCGCAGTGCTCAACTACTGGCCTGGTTTCTGGGCGTTATAATTTTTATTGAGTCCAGTATCAAAATTTTGATTGTAGGCACGACCTGTCGTCCTCTATTTGACCGGCTTAAAATATCGCGAGAAAAATTGGCCTATATTGCTGATGCAACTTCAGCAGCCACCTGTATGCTGATTCCCCTCAATGCCTGGGGTGCTTTCACAATCGGTCTTCTTACCTCCCAAAATGTTGAAAATCCTACCAGCGTACTGATCAGCTCTATTCCTTTTAATTTTTACGCTATTATTACTGTGGTAATGGTCTTTGTTCTGGTGTATAAAAATTTCGATTTTGGTCCAATGAAGCAAGCTGAAAAACGGGTGCAGAATGGACAACTATTGCGGGAAGGTGCCCAGCCTCTCATGGATGAAGATATCGTAGAAATGGAACCTATTCAGGATGCTAAACATCTGGGGCGCAATATGCTGATTCCTGTTATTGTTATGAGCGCTTTTATGCCAATCGCACTAATCATAACTGGTGACGGTAATCTTACCCAGGGTTCCGGTTCGACGGCAGTTTTTTGGTCGGTAATGCTGGCCATTTTTGTAGCAGCAGTTATGTATCGTTTTCAAAAGATCATGTCAGTAAAAGAACTGATGGATGTCATATTAAAAGGGGCGGGTGGTATGATTTCGCTAGCCATTCTCATGATGCTGGCTTTTTCATTAGGAGACACTTGCAAGCAACTTGGAACAGGCCGCTATGTCGCCAATTTGACATCCCAATTTTTGCATGTAGGGCTGGTTCCTGTGCTGGTCTTTGCCATTTCCGGTTTTGTTGCCTTTTCTACAGGCACCAGTTTTGGAACTTTTGCTCTCATGATTCCGTTGGCTGTTCCTTTTGTAGATACTCTAGGAGTCAATTTACCTCTGGTTGTTTCAGCTGTCCTGGGTGGAGGAGTATTTGGTGATCACTGTTCACCAATTTCTGACACAACTCTGGTTAGCTCTATGGCCACTGCCAGTGATCATATCGATCATGTTCGCACTCAAATGCCCTACGCTCTGACTGCAGCTGGATTTGCAGCCCTGGTTTACCTGGCAGCCGGATTTTTGACGTAGATCTGAGTCTAAGGTTGAACTCAAAAATAAACCTTATAGGTCTTGATGAGCCCCTTACCAGGTCGAAATCCATAACTGCAATCGAAAAAATTCCTCTTCATATATTAAGCATCAATATTTCCGCAACCGCTGACTGTACTATCTTGTCCTCTGTAGTAGGGATTCCCAGTGGACGTTTACCTCCATCATTCTTATCAATATATACTCGCTTAACTGGTTTGGCTCTGTATGAGTTCCTAAATGTCAAATGATGGGCTACTACGTTGCCGGATGGTTCTTTGCTCGCCCCTGAACTCGCTTCAGGCCTGGCGATAGAGGTTCTCCAGTGTTTTGAGTCACCGTTTCTATCCCCCTGAATCCAGGTTCTTCCTCGGCCAACTCCTTGATTATTCCCATTTAGGACACCTCCTTTATAGGACGCTGCATTACTATCACACAATGACTTAGACCCTATACAGCCTCCTGGCACACAACCTGAAAAATTCATTAACATTTCTCAAAGGGACCTCCAGGAGGCATTTTTTACCTTACAGGCCGTCCCGAAATACTCCGGGATCAAAAGAAACAATCTCTTCGA
>DATGCI010000006.1:0-2748 GCA_035312185.1 bacterium | reverse complement strand
AATCTGTTATTTCCAGAATGGAAAATCATTCAACAGATATACGATTATCTACACTGGAAAAATTTGCCAGAGCGGTGGGTAAAGACATTCACGTTGCCTTGGTTTAAATCTTTTTTTTGTCTGCTTCCATCTCACTTCAATTCCCGCCAGTCCGACAACGCCCTGGCAAACTCCTCCTGAAAAGCCGGACGTCGGATATTGTCCTGTTTGACCTTGGCTGCGAATTTTTTCCAGCGTTCAGTGTCGCCAATGATTTCTATCAGCAAACGGCGTACCTTTGCCATCACTTTGGCTTTTCGGGCATATTCCTTCCGTGTGGCGTTGACCGTTAAATTGCCAAGACCGGAAAGATAGTATGTAAGAATTTCTTCTGGGTAGTGTTTTTCAAGTTTTTTGGCGGCCTGGATTTCATCACCGGTATCCCAACCGTTTGTCGGGTATCGATCCTTGGTCAAAATGACCATGGCCTTGTTGTATTCTTTGCGATACATGTGAATTTTAATCTGTTCATTCCGCCAGGCTTTCTTTATCCGTTCGAGCACATTTGGTTCAAACTGTGCCCACTCATCTGGTGAGCACATCTTTTTAAAAGTCTTGTATTTTGCAAGAGTCAGCCCATCCGTGGTCTGAGCGAATTGAATCGCCAGGTACTTTTCGCGGTCACCCGATTCTTCAGCCCTGTCAGAGACAAACTGGCGCAATTCATCCATCCGTCCTCTCCCTTTGCGTAAGCCTTCTTCAGCTACCTGCAGGGCTTTCTCCTTTTCATCTGCCTCCCAATAAAAAGTCGACAGATCGTGGTAATCCCCACCATATTCCATATGATTCAAGCGCAACTCGAGGTAGTTGTCCCGGTCCCCGATTCTCCGGTAAATGCGACGGGCGTGGGATATTTTCCAATCATCCTGCATGTTCTCAAAAGCCTTCGCCAGCCAACGCAGATCAGCATCATTGTAACATGCGGCATAAGCAACATCGTAAAGCATATCGTCCATACCAGCATTGCCGCTTTCCATAAAAGGCAGAATCCTTTCAAGAATTTCGCGCCGATAGTCTGAATCAACCTTTTTGGAATCCAGTCGTGTTCGGATTTCATCTAATAGGCCAGCCACATGATCCTCGATGTCATAATCTCCGCCGCCGTATTCATCCAGTTCATCCAGGTCAGGCAAAAGTTCGGACCACAGAGCCAATATAATTTCACCTTCCGATCGGTTTTTGAGGATTTTCGAAACAGAAACACGGGATTTAAGAAAATCGAAGCACTCTCGCCGGACATCAGGCCTTTCCGCTGCAAGCAGTAAAATCAGATCTGTTAGAACCTCGATCGATACATCTGCAAGTAGCTCAGTCAGGGCATCTCCTTTTTTGCTTTTTTTTGTCATATGTCATTTCTCGTCAGGAAAATTAGTTGAGTTCCTGTAAAAAGGTTGATTTCCAGCAGGTAAAGATATTCATTAATAGCTTTTTTGCTCATTGATCCATCAAGTTAATCAAATATTGAAAAAGTGGTAAATCAAAAAATTAGTAAAAAATTGAAAAAAAGTTCTGATTTTTGAAACGTGATGGCAAATTCTGCCTCTTATATAAACAAAAAGGCAGAATTACAATTTCAATGAATCTGGTCTGATTTCGGAAGGGTGTGTTTGCGAGAATGAATATAATCGGGCCAAAATAGGCGCAATTTTAGACACAATTCACATAAAAATTATATAACGCAATAAATTTATAAGATATAAATGGTGGAGGCGGCGGGAGTCGAATATTTGAGAAAGCGATGATAACCAGTGACAACCAGTGATAACCAATGAACAATAATGACAACATAAAAATGCTTATTCAATGACTTATGTTCCGTTTCGAATATCACAGGTTATCATTTTACATCACTGTATATCATTTCAAAATAGGCACAATTTTGGTCACAATTTTTTAAGGAAAGATTTCTTTCCCCTTTTAATGTCTATATGGATCAAATTATATATTGCGCTTAGTTCGCAAATATGCTAACAGCAATTATGCAAAGAATACTTTTTTATCGTTTTGAAAATGGAAAATGCCCGGTCGAAGATTATCTTGAATCTCTCACCAATAAGCAGGTTGAAAAAGTTTTCTTTGTTCTTGATGTTATTGAGCAGCTTGAAATTATACCCAAGAAATTTTTTTAAAAAGCTGAAATTCACTGATGAAATTTGGGAAGTTAGAGTTCAGCATGGAAATAATATTTTTCGTCTTCTTGGTTTTTTTGATGACAACAACTTTGTTATCCTTAACCACGGTTTTACAAAAAAAAGCCAGAAAACTCCTAAAAAAGAAATTAAAATTGCTGAGCAGAGAAAGAAAGACTATTTCCATAGAAGGAGCATAATATGAGTGATCTGCAAAAATATAAAAACAAACGCATGAAGAAAGATCCTGAATTCTGGAAAAATTATGATGAAAGATTTGAAACTTTCAAGCTGGGCCTTCTTCTTAAAAAGGCACGGATGGAAGCAGGTTTGACCCAGGAACAGATAGCTCAACAACTTCATACAACGAAATCTGTTATTTCCAGAATGGAAAATCATTCAACAGATATACGATTATCTACACTGGAAAAATTTGCTAGAGCGGTGGGTAAAGACATTCACGTTGCCTTGGTTTAAATTTTTTTTTCTGTTTCCATCTCACTTCAATTCCCGCCAGTCTGACAACGCCCTGGCAAACTCCTCCTGAAAAGCCGGACGTCGGATATTGTCCTGTTTGACC
>DATGCI010000005.1:0-2025 GCA_035312185.1 bacterium | reverse complement strand
GGGAGCTGGAAGATCTGCGGGGACCTTTTATCATACCGGCGAGAAGCTAATTAACAAGCTTTAAGCGAGATGGACCATTGATAAAAGGTAGCAGAGACTCCGTGACCGCCGACAATTTTTTCACAGCCTTGATTTTTTGGTTCGTTTTGCATCAAGGCAAAATGAACAGTGAGATTTATTACAATCAAATATTTTGGTTTACTTACCCGCAACATTTCTTGTAGATCTATAAAATCTCAGTTTCCAAAAGTCCGGGTGAGACTGATCTCGGCCTATGGCGATTCCGATTACCAAGAACAAGCGATCGATTCCGGAGCCAAAGAGTTCTTTACAAAACCGATTGATTTCGCCTCGCTGAAACAAGAGATGCAGGAGATAATGGATGAGGATTGAAACGGTTAAAAAATCATCGGATGAGTTTTTCGAACTATCGAGTGACGCGGAATTATTAAATATCGAGGTGCGATTCAGGGAAGACCTTCAGGCATAACAAAATCCCTGAAGTTATCCCGGTGGATGCCGTAAACATTTTGAGAGTAGTTTTTTGTGAAGGTCTTTGGAAACCTGATCTTCCTTTTTGGATTCCATTTAAACTCATAGCCGGTGATATCACTGCCTGATACCTCCACATAATCCACTTCCTGCTGTTGCTTGGTTCTCCAAAAATGCCTCCTCGTGTTTCGTTTAGCATATCGCAGCTGTTTAAGACGTTCACTGATCAAAAAGTTTTCCCATAAGGCTCCTTTATCTGTACGATTTACAAGTGGATTATAGTCGTGGATAACCGCATTTCTAACACCGTTGTCGTAGAAATAAATTTTTTGACTCTTCTTTATTTCATTTCGAAGATTTTTACTAAAAGCCGGCAGTCTGAAAACTACAAATCCCTTTTCCAGAATATCGATGTAGTGAGATACGGTTTTGGGATCCAGCCCAATCAAATCGCCAATCTCTTTATACACCACCTCCTGCCCTACCTGATATGAAATAGCCTGGACCAGTTTTTGGATTGCGTAGGGCTTCCTGATGGCTGCATAGCTCAAAATATCTTTGTACAGATAGCTTTCAACAAGTTCATCCAAGACCTCATTCGGCCGGACAGAATGGTTGAGTACGTCCGGATAGAAGCCGTAGATCAGGCGGTTTTCTAAATCTTGCTCTGATTTTAGATACCCTACATGATCCTGCCACTCTTTCCAGCTGACAGGAAATAAATTGAAACTCCATTTCCTTCCCGTTAATGGCTCCTGAATGCTGCTGTTGAGATCAAATGCAGAAGAACCGCTGAGTATGAGTTGCTTATCCTTAAACTGATCTGTTATAATTTTCGAGGTAAGGCCGATAGTTGGTATACGCTGTGCTTCATCTATAAAAACAATACCGGCCTCACCGATCAACTGCCGTATTTGTTCTGTATTTGGTTCATCCAGCAACCGACGCACTGTAGGATCATCTCCATCAAAAAACTGAGCTTCTGTTTTTCGGGATTCCAATATTCGTTTCACCAGTGTTGTTTTACCGACCTGTCGGGCGCCAATAAGTACAATCGCTTTCCCATCAAAAAGCCGATCCTCCACCTTTTCTTGTAGCTGTCTTTTGATCATGAGTCATCTTTTTGGAGAAAATGATTTATAAATATATGACTAAACAGGATTATAATCTATTTTAGTTATGACTTTAAAAGAATATAATCCCTTTTGTTTATGATATTACGGGAATAGATAACGGCTCTCCTTACTTTTCAGGTTCTATGGGAAACGTTGTGGGTAAATGAAATAATCCTAAAACTAAAACTTTCAATAGAGGCATTAAAACCGGGAGAATCACTCACTCAAAAAAACCAATAATTGATCAGTTTTAAGAATGAAACGCATTGCTTTTACAGATTCTTCATCAAACGGCCCTGAAAAAATCAGGCCCCGTAAAACACTGGTACCGTTTGATTCAGAATGACAACGCTCGTCAGGGGATCAAGGGCGGCGTGTTGAATTGGCACCAAAGAATTTCGATTTCAAAATCACGCCT
>DATGCI010000004.1:0-3540 GCA_035312185.1 bacterium | reverse complement strand
GAACTTTGCCTTTCGCCCGCATTTTGACAACATTTTCAGGATTGTAGCCTTTTTGAGAAATCCATGCGATTTTATCTGGTTGCAATTTTGATTCAAACTGTTCACAGGAAAACAAGACCAGGAAAAGTAAGATTAAAATCGGAAATATTCTATGTTTTACCATGAGCCCCTCATTGGATTTTACATAACTTCCTAAATTAAGATAAGCAAACCAATATTAAAAAGCAAAAAAGGCGGTATTTTTGAAATACCGCCTTTTGGTTATTATTTCGATCTTTATTTGTTCACCAGATGCGGGCTCGTTTATCTTCAGCCAGATAGAGCGCATCACTGGTATCAATTTCAAAAGCCTCGTAAAAAGAATCCAGATTGCGAACTGTTCCATTTGTTCTTAGATTGCCAGGTGGATGGGGATCGGTTTGAATCTTGTTAGCAAGAGCCTCGTCACGAATTTTGCCACGCCAGACTTGGGCAAAACCCAGAAAAAATCGTTGCTGGGGAGTAAAGCCGTCAATGGTTTTTCCATGGGACGGATTCTTTTCCAGTTCCCGTTGCAATGCATTGTAAGCAATTGTCAGACCGCCTAGATCGGCAATATTTTCCCCCATTGTCAAATCAGTATTGAGATGAAGTGAATCAAGTAGAGTAAACTGGTCATACTGTTTTTTTAGAATGCGGGCTCGTTTCATAAATCGCTTAGAATCATTTTCAGTCCACCATAAATTCAAATTTCCATCAGGTCCAAATTTACGACCTTGATCATCAAATCCATGGGTCATCTCATGACCGATTACTGCACCAATAGCGCCATAATTGATAGGAGCGTCAGCATTGACATTAAAGAAAGGTGGCTGCAGAATAGCAGCGGGAAACACGATTTCATTGTTGCTGGGATTGTAATAGGCATTTACAGTTTGAGGATACATATGCCATTCAGTTGGGTCTTTTGGTTTGTTGATCTTGTTGAGATCATATTCAAAGTTGAATTTGCGGGAGCGTTTAATATTGGCAAAATAGGAATCTTTCTTAATTTCCAGATCACTGTAGTCCCGCCATTTTTCCGGATATCCAATTTTGACACCGAACGAATCCAGTTTGGTGAGAGCCTTTTGGCGCGTTTCTTCGCTCATCCAGGCTACATTTTTGATGCGATCGCGATAAACTATCTTTAGATTTTTAACCAATCTATCCATTCGCTGCTTGGCTTCAGGTGGAAAATATTTTTTGACATAGCTTTGTCCGACCAACTCACCTAGAGCAGAATTGACAGTGCCCTGTACTCTTTTCCAGCGGGGCGACATTTCCTGCTTGCCATGCAGAAATTTACCATAAAACTCAAAATTCTGGGTTTCGAAATCTTCACTCAAATAATTGGCAGCAGCATTGACCAAATTCCATTTCAAGTAGGTGCGCCATTTTTCAACGGGAACTTCTTTTGCCATAACGGATAATTCTTCAAAGAATTTGGGTTGGGCAACATTGATTTCGCCCGGTTCATCAAGGCCGATTTGATCAAAAAATTGATCCCAATTGTATTTTACAGAAAGTTCATTATCGAGTTTGGCAAGAGGATATTTATGGGTAATGTTCTGGGGGTTGCGGGCTTTGGCGCGATCCATAGAAACTTTTGCCAGCCGGGTTTCAAATTCCATAACATCTTCTGCAGCCTTCTGGGCTTCCTCTTTTGAATAGTCGATCAGTTCAAACATTTTTGCTAAATGTTTTTTGTATTCCTTGCGAATTTCTGGAGAGCGGCCTTTGTTTTCAAGATAATAATCTTTGTCTGGCAAACCTAATCCGCCTTGAACCAGCCAGGGAATGATCATAGTGCTGTTTTCCATATCGGGAGAACTTCCAAAGCCAAACAATGGTGAAATTGAATTTGTATGCATCTCAGCAATTTTACTCTGAATATCTTCGATGGATTGGATGTTATCTATACTTTTGAGATCTTCTTTAATGGGCTTATAGCTCTGAGCATTAATGCGCTCAGTGTCCATACCTGTTGTATAAAATTCGCCAATTTTTTGCATCGGACTACCAGGCTCATGTTTCTCTTTGCTGGCTTTTTCCATCAATTTTCTGAGTCGCTTACGATTGTTTTCCCGAAGTTCAATAAAACTTCCCCAACGACTCCGGTCAGAAGGGATCTCTGTATTTTTTAGCCAGGTGCCATTTACATATTTGAAAAAATTATCTCCGGGTCTAACTGAGGTGTCCATATTGCTGACATCAAAGCCACTTTTACGTGTTTTTTGGGAGCATGTCGCAAAAAAGAACAGACTGAGTGCCAGTATCCCGGTTAATTTGAATAGGTCAATCATTCTTGTTTCCTTTCTTTCTTGTTGTATGTCTTGCATAAATCAAACTACAAATTTAAATGAAAACATCCACAAATAAAAACAGACCTGCCTCATAGACAGGCCTGTTAGATTAATATATTATCTTTCTTCGTATTCAGGGCGTTCTGGTTTTATTTTTCCCTGCTTTTCGAGTTCTTCCAGAAGAACTTGAATGGCTTTATCGAGCTGTGGATCCTGGCCTTCGGCCAATTTTTCTGGATCATCAACTACGCGAATATCAGGTTCAACACCATGACCTTCAGCAAACCATTTTCCTTCAGTACTGTACATGCGGAAAGAGGGCGCAGTCACTACACCATTGTCTATCAAACTTGGTGCTCCAGAAATTCCGATCAATCCACCCCAGGTGCGCATGCCAATCAATTTTCCTAGACCGGCTTTGCGAAAGTAATAGGGAAAAGCATCACCACCGGAACCACTCCAGCCATTGATCAGCATGGTTTTAGGACCGAAATGAGCTACAGGCGGCCATTGCCAGTCTTTACCATCGCGTACAGCCCAGTATGATAAAGGCTCGCGGTTGAGCAGCTCAATGAAACGATCGGGAATCTGGCCACCACTATTGAATCTTTCATCAATAATCAGAGCCTGCTTTTTGAACTGAGCCTGGAACTGTCGGACCAGTTCATTTTGAGCATCAACTCCAGTACTGCGCACATAAATATATCCGATTTTACCATCACTTTTCTCATCAACATATTGGCGATTCCATTCCATCCAGTTCAAATGACGTAGCCGGATTTCGTCTCTAATGTTTAATGTTTTGATAACAGTCTTTTCAGCACCGTCTAATTCCGGTTTGTCATTATAAGTAATTTCAACTGTTTTTTCGTTTAAACCCTGTAAAGCTTTCCAGGGAGTATTATATTCGGAAAGTTCGACACCATTGATAGCCAAAATATAATCGCCTTCTTCTACTTCAACTCCGCTGCGGTTAAAAGGTGAGCGAATTTTATTATCCCATTTGGCGCCAGTAATGATTTTATCTATTTTATAGTGGCCATTCTTTTCAACAAAATCTACACCCAGACAACCAGAAGGCTCACGATCAGCAGTTTCTATACTACCACCGCCACGATAGGTATGGGAAGCATTCAACTCAGCAATCATTTCACCAATCAGATAGTTGACATCGCTTCTTGTTACAGCATCTTCAAGGAGTTTTCCATATTTTTCT
>DATGCI010000003.1:0-7987 GCA_035312185.1 bacterium | reverse complement strand
CGGGAAATTCATAATCACTAAGCAACTCTCTCAGTTCCATCTCAACCAGTTCTATCAACTCTTCATCATCAACCATGTCACATTTATTCATGAAGACTACCATGGCAGGAACATTAACCTGGCGGGCCAGTAAAATATGCTCTCGGGTCTGAGGCATGGGACCATCTTCAGCGGAAACTACAAGAATCGCTCCGTCCATCTGGGCAGCACCGGTAATCATATTTTTAATATAGTCGGCGTGACCGGGACAATCTACATGAGCATAGTGGCGGTTCTCTGATTCATATTCTACATGAGCAGTATTAATTGTAATACCACGCTCTTTCTCTTCCGGGGCATTATCAATACTGGCAAAATCCTTAATTTCTGCTAAACCCTTTTTACTTAAAACCAGTGTCATTGCTGCTGTTAAGGTCGTTTTACCATGATCAACATGACCAATAGTTCCTATATTCAAATGCGGCTTCGTTCTTTCAAATTTTTCCTTAGCCATAACTTCTCCCCTAATTTTTCAAGAATGCCGGGATATATCCTCTAGTTTTCTCGATTATTTCTCTTTGAATCTTCTTATCACAGTGATCATATTTTGCAAACTGCATAGTAAAGTTTGCTCGTCCCTGAGTGATAGAGCGCAGATCAGTTGCATAGCCAAACATTTCCCGCAAGGGAACGCTGGCATCTATGACACTGGCATCGTTTCTTTTTGAAATTTTTTCTATTTTTGCTCTTCTTCTATTGAGATCATCAACTACCTTGCCCATGTAGGTTTCCGGAGTAACAACTTCAAGATCCATTTTGGGCTCCAGAAGAGCTGGTTGGGCTTCATGAAGAGCTTTTTCAGTTGCATTATAAGCAGCCTGTTCAAAGGCTACATCATTGCTTTTTTCTTCATCAAATTTACCATCAACTATGTTGACCTGAACCATTTTCATTTCATATCCGGCCAACACTCCAGTTCTCAATCTATTTTGAATTGACTGCTTTACCGGCTCTACAAAACGATCCGGAATTTGTTCTTTACCAGTCAAATTGACAATGTCATTTTCAGTCGCACTTTCCGCCGGAACCACTTCAATTTCAACCATAGCATAATGTTCTTTACCGGCTAATTCTCTATTAAATTCATCACGACCGCGTCCAGATTCCACAATTGTTTCACAATAAGTCACCTGGGGTTTACCAATACGGGCGTCAATATTGAATTCATCAACAAGTCGTCTGGTAATAATTTCCAGATGCAATTCACCCATTCCAGCCACAATCAACTGCCCTGTTTTTTTATCTTCATAGTACTGAAAAGTTGGATCCTCATAACCCAAAGACTCCAGGGCATTCAGAAGTTTATCTTCCTCGGCCTGGCTATGGGGTTCAATTGAAACTTTGATAACAGGCTTTGGGAAATTGAGTGACTCTAATATGATAGAATTTTTCTTTTCTGATAATGTATGGCCGGTCAATGTACTTTTTAATCCAACTACAGTTCCAATTTCTCCTGCCTTCAAGCTTTCAACATCAGTTCTTTTGTTGGCGTGCATGAGCATAATACGATTGACCCGCTCAGTTTTCTTGGTAATCGGATTGTAAACCCGGTCACCTTTTTTGAGAGTTCCTGAGTAAACACGAACATAACTAAGTTTATCGACATGCTTATCGGACATTACTTTGAAGACCAGTGCTGCAAATTTTCCATCAGTGTCGGGATGGCGGTAAATGGTTTTTCCATTTTTGTCATGACCTTTTACTGGAGGCATATCAAGTGGTGATGGTAGATAATTTACTACAGCATCAAGTAGAGCCTGGACACCTTTGTTTCTCAAAGAGGCTCCGCACAGAACTGGAACCAGATTATTCTCAATAGTAGATTTTCGAATTGATCTGATAAAATCTTTTTTAGTTATTTCTTCTTCGTTAAGATATTTTTCCAGAATAGTATCATCATTTTCAGAGAGTTTTTCAATTAACTGTTCTCTGTATTTGCGGGCTTCATTTTCCAGATCCTTGGGAATTTCTTCTTTGTAAAAATTTTCGCCCAGAGATTCATCCTCGTAGATGATACTCTTCATTTCAATTAGATCTATAATACCGTTGAATAATTCTCCTGAACCAATCGGAATAGTAAGTACGAGCGGATTGGCCTTGAGGCGCTCTTTCATCATGTCAACGGCATTGTAAAAATCGGCCCCCGTTCTATCCATTTTATTAACAAAAGCAATGCGGGGAACATCGTATTCATCAGCTTGTTTCCAGACAGTTTCACTTTGTGGTTCTACCCCGCCAACTGCACAGAATATGGCAATCGCCCCATCAAGAACTCTAAGAGAGCGTTGCACTTCGGCAGTAAAATCCACATGCCCAGGAGTATCTATTATATTAATACGTTTATTTTTCCAATAGCAGGTGGTCGCTGCTGAGGTAACTGTGATACCGCGTTCTTTTTCCTGCTTCATCCAGTCCATAGAGGCATTGCCATCATGGACTTCACCCATCTGGTGGATTTTGCCTGTGTAGTACAAAATCCTTTCCGTAGTGGTGGTCTTTCCGGCATCAATATGAGCCATGATTCCAATGTTTCTGATATTTTCTATTTTCTTATTCACAGTTACCTAAACTACCTTTATTATTTATGCAAAGTGAGCAAAAGCCTTATTGGCTTCAGCCATGCGATGCATTTCTTCTTTTTTTCTTATAACAGGTCCTTCATTATTGCTAGTCTCCATAAGCACATCTGCCAATCTTTCGCGCATGCCTTTACCAGTGCCAGACCGGGCAGCCTGAATAATCCATTTAGCTGCAATAGCAAATTTTCTATCTTCACCAACCTGAACAGGAACCTGATAAGTAGCTCCGCCAACGCGTTTTGATTTGATTTCCACGTAAGGTGAAGCATTCTGGATGGCCTTGTTGAAAATTTTGATCCCACCTTTGCCTATCTGATTTTCAGCAAGGTTAAGTGCGTCGTAAAATATATTTGCAGCAATTGTTTTTTTGCCACCTACCATGAGATAGTTGACAAATTTGCTGACCTGTTTACTATTGTATTTCCAATCGGGTTCCAAAAAGTCTTTTACGTATCTTTTTCTACCCATTAATAATCTCCCAAATAATTATGATGGCTTTTTAGCGCCATATCGTGATCTACTTGTTTTCCTATCTTCAACTCCGGCGGTATCCAGAGTACCACGTACTATGTGATAACGAACACCAGGAAGGTCTTTTACACGTCCGCCTTCGACTAAAACGATAGAGTGTTCCTGAAGATTATGTCCCTCTCCAGGAATATAGGCATTAACTTCTTTACCATTAGACAGTCGCACTCTGGCAACCTTTCTCAATGCTGAGTTTGGTTTCTTAGGTGTAGTAGTATATACTCTGGTGCAGACGCCTCGTTTTTGCGGGCTGCCTTCCAGAGCTCTGGACTTACTTTTCTTTTTTTCTTTCTTTCGACCTTTACGAATTAACTGATTAATTGTTGGCATATTATCTCCATTGACTAAAAAGCCCCAAAAATTATTGTTTTTCTGACTCTAATGCAATCATTTTTTCCCTATTTTTTCATTTCCCGCAGCTCTTCTTTTTCTTGCTCTTTCTTCTTTTGGATCTGAGCCCACTCTTCTGTTTCTTCCTCGGGTTCCAGTACAACCAGGTCTTCATATTTGCGTTGACCCGTGCCAGCAGGTATTAGTTGACCAATGATTACATTTTCTTTTAATCCAATCAAGTTATCCCGTTTGGCAGCAGTTGAGGCATCAGTGAGTACCCGGGTTGTTTCCTGAAAAGAAGCTGCAGAGAGGAAAGATTCTGTTCCCAGCGATGCTCTTGTGATTCCATTCAATTTTTCATTGAATCGAGCGGGACGGGTTACACGGGCTTTAGCCGGTTTTTTATCCTCATCTTTTAGCATTCTATTGTATCTTGTAAATTCTTCCCGGTCAACCACATCGCCTTCTTCCCAATCTGAATCTCCAACTTCAACGACTACAACCTTATTCTGGATGTTTTCGTTGGCTTCATTAAGAGCATTCTTAGAAATAACATCATTTTCGAGAAGTTCTGTATCGCCGGGATCCTGAATTTTAACTTTTTTCATCATCTGCCGGATAACAACCTCAATGTGTTTATCATTGATTCGTACACCCTGCAGACGGTAAACTTCCTGAATCTGATTTAGCAGGTAATCCTGAACAGCACGCGGATCCTTTACTCGCAGAATATCACGAGGTGAAACCGGTCCTTCACAGAGACGGTCACCAGCTTTGACCCGGTCACCTTCATGAACAAGAACATAGCGGCCATAAGGCATCTTATATTTTTTCCGCTGGCCTTCTTCACCTTCAATAATAATTCGTCTGCGACCTCGTTTCGTTTCACCAAACTTGACTATACCATTAATATCAGTGATCACAGCAGGATTTTTTGGTTTGCGGGCTTCAAAAAGTTCAGCAACACGCGGCAAACCACCTGTAATATCAGAAGTCTTACCACTTTCTTTTGGTTTCTTAGCAAGGACATCACCTTTTTTGACAGTGTCACCTTCAGAAACCTTAACCATTGCTTCGACCGGCAGCAAGCGGCCTTTATGAACAACTTCTTCGCCATTTTCTTTGGAAACAATATCAATCCGGGGTGCAATTTTTCTGTCCTTGGCTTCGATAACCTTGGCAGATTTATGTCCTGATTCATCAGCTTCTATTCTATAGGTTATATCTTCGATCATATCTACAAAGCGAACTTTTCCAGTATGCATGGCCAGAATAGAATCTGAATAAATATCCCACCTAAAGAGAATATCATCAACATCAACATCATCATTTTCTTCGACAACAATGTGAGCGCCATAAGGTATATTATATGTGGATGTGGCTCGGTTGTTTTCATCAACAATATTGAGTTCTGCATTTCGCGATAAGACGATTTTGTAATCTGTATCTTCTCGGTCCACTGCTTTATAATCTTCTGTGAATCTGACTTTACCGGCTGTTTTGGCTTTGGTTTCCGACTCTTCAACAACACGGGCAGCTGTTCCACCTAAGTGGAATGTTCGCAGGGTTAGCTGTGTACCCGGTTCACCAATGGCCTGAGCAGCAGTAATTCCAACTGCTTCACCGACTGTAGCCATCTTATTCGTGGCTAGATTTTTACCATAGCATTTAGCACAAACACCGTGTTTAGATTCGCAGGTCAATACCGAACGAATTCGTACATTTTCAATACCAGCTCTTTCAATTTGTGTGGCTTTATCTTCGGTGATCATCTGACCGGCTTCTACAATCAGTTCATCTTCCTTATCAGGGTGATAAACATCCTGCTGAGCAACACGGCCTTCGATTCTTTCAGAAATACTTTCAATGACCTTCTCTTCTTCCTTAATGGCCTCGGCTTCAATACCGGCAATTGTTCCACAATCTACTTCATTGACAACAACATCCTGAGAAACATCAACTAATCTTCTAGTTAGGTAACCGGCATCAGCAGTTTTCAATGCTGTATCAGCCAGACCTTTTCGGGCACCATGAGTAGAAATAAAGTATTCCAGTACAGTCAAGCCTTCTTTAAAATTGGATGTAATCGGGGTTTCAATAATTTCACCAACAGATCCACTCAATGATTTTTGCGGTTTGGCCATTAGGCCACGCATGGCAGCCAGCTGTTTGATCTGGTCAGTGCTACCACGGGCTCCTGAATCCACCATCATATTAAGAGGATTAAAGCCCTGGTTTACTTTTTTGAAATTCTGGGCCATTACGCGCGACAATTTATTTGTTGTATGAGTCCATTCATCAATAATCTTGTTATATCTTTCACCTTCGGTTATAACACCGCGCTTGTTCTTTTCCTGAATATCTTCAACTCTGTCAAAAGCTTCCTGTAAAATATTCTGTTTTTCATCAGGAACAATAACATCGGACATGGACATGGTAATTCCCGATTTTTCAGCAAATCCAAAACCTTGTTCTTTAAGATCATCAAGAACCTGTACAGTTGTTTCATTACCTTTTTCTTTATAAATCCGTCCAATAATACTTTCTAGGTCACGTTTTGTAACCAGTTGATTGACATATTTAATATCACTGGGCAAGAAGGAGTTGAACAGTGCTCGACCGGCAGTAGTATCAATCAATTCACCATCAACTCGAACTTTGATCTCAGCATGTAGGTCAATTTTTTGGACATTAAAAGCCTTGTTAACTTCATCAAGCGATGCAAATACTTTGCCTTCACCCCGGGCACCATCTTTTTTCTTGGTCAGATAATATATTCCCAGGACCATATCCTGAGTAGGCAGGGCAATTGGATTACCATGAGCAGGATGGAGGACATTGTGACTGGCCAGCATAAGAGTTCGTGTTTCTACAATAGCTTCCTGGGATAATGGTACATGAACGGCCATCTGATCACCATCAAAGTCAGCATTAAAAGCAGGGCAGACCAGAGGATGGAGTCGAATAGCATTTCCGTCCACAAGAACAGGTTCAAAAGCCTGAATACCCAGCCTATGCAAGGTTGGAGCTCGGTTAAGCATAACCGGATGATCTTTAACAACGTAGTCCAGTAATCTATAGACTTCTTTATCGCGCCTTTCGACCATATTTTTGGCGGCATTTGAGGTCTGGGCTATGCCCCTTCTGACCAATTGGTGGATAATATGAGGTTTAAACAGTTCAATAGCCATTTTCTTGGGCAATCCGCACTGGTGCAATTTCAGTTTCGGCCCCACAACAATCACGGAACGGCCACTGTAATCAACACGTTTACCCAGCAGATTCTGGCGAAAACGTCCTTCTTTACCTTTAACCATATCACTGAGACTTTTGAGAGGACGTCGAGTACCACTGCGAACTTCTGTTCTTCTCTTACTATTATCAATAAGTGAATCAACAGCTTCCTGCAGCATTCTTTTTTCATTTCTCAAAATGACATCAGGAGCATTGATATCCATAAGTTGCTTAAGACGGTTATTTCTGATAATTACGCGGCGGTAGAGGTCATTTAAATCACTAGCTGCAAAACGGCCGCCTTCCAGAGGTACCAGAGGACGCAGATCAGGCGGAATAACAGGCAAAATTGTGACAACCATCCACTCCGGTTTGTTTTCAGGTTTGCCTTCTTCAGGTAAAAAAGCACGGATAACTTTTAAGCGCTTCAGATAATTCCGTTTCTTTGTCTTGGCAGTAGTTTTCTTGAGTTTGCGTTTCAATTTTTTATAAAGACTGACAACATCCAGGTTTTTGAGCAATTCGCGCATGGCTTCGCCACCGGTTTTTGCTACAAAATAATCACCTTCCGCTTCTTCATCTTCCTCAAAAAGATCACTGCCACTTGGTTTTCCATATTTTTCCATATATTCTAGATATTCTTCTTCCGAGATAACATCTTTATAAGAGAGGTCGGATTTGCCCGGATTGAGTACAACGTATTTCTCGTAATATATTATTTCTTCCAGAGGTTTGGTCTTGATACCGAGCAAGTAATAAAGCTTGCTAGGGATAGATTTCAGAAACCAGATGTGAACACAGGGAACAGCCAGAGCAATGTGGCCTGTTCTCTCTCTCCTCACCTTTTTGCGGGTAACTTCAACACCGCAGCGGTCACAGATAATACCCTTATACCGAATTCGTTTATATTTTCCACAGTGGCATTCATAATCTTTAACCGGTCCAAAAATCCTTTCACAAAAGAGACCATCCTTCTCCGGTTTATAGGAACGATAATTAATAGTTTCCGGTTTGGTAACTTCTCCCCTTGAACGACGTAAAATTGTTTCAGGGGAAGATAGGTGAGCATATATTTTACTTATCGATCCGGATTTTTTAATTTTATTATCCTTATAATTATACATATATAGCTTAGCCTCCTAAAAGTTAGAGCTTATTTAATGTCCAGTTCTATACAGAGTCCCTGCAATTCTCTTACAAGAACATTAAAGGACTCGGGTACACCGAACTTTTCGATATTCTCACCCTTTACAATTGAATTGTAGGCTCTTGAG
>DATGCI010000002.1:0-2538 GCA_035312185.1 bacterium | reverse complement strand
AGGCTGTAAGCCAGGCATTGAAATTGGCGGCCGTCTTTTTCTCGATAACCTGTATAGATGGCGACCATTGGAATTTCATTATTTTTCCCTAATCCACTGGTATTGTTTTTATCGACTACAGCTGAACCGGAAAAAGCCATTATTCCATTTTCTTCAGGAATAGCTACAGGTAATTCCTTCCAGTCCACCAAATTTTTGCTAACTGCATGCCCCCAGCTCATATTTCCCCAGGTATCGCCATGCGGATTATATTGATAGAAAAGATGATATTCGCCAGCAAAATAAACCAGTCCATTGGGATCATTCATCCAGTTTTTTTGAGGAGAATAATGAAATTGAGGCCGATATTTATGATTGTAATTATTATTTATGCTATTTTGTTTTTTTGAAGTACAATTATAAAAAAATATGAGGAAAAAAGTAAGAATGACAAGCAATGTAAACCTTTTTTGAAAAAAATGCCTCATTTTCCCTCCAATAATTACAATTTCCCAAATTCATACTATCTCAATATATAAGAATTGAGAATAATTCACAAATTTTGACCAGAAATAATTTAAATACAAAAAAAATATAAGCCCTGAAATTACTTCCAGGGCTTAATTAATTATAAGTTTTTTGGGAATTTATTTATTCTTCTAGTTCTTCAAATTCTCCCAATTTGGCAGTAAATAATTTAATTACACCAATACCTACAATCAGGTGACCAGCGAGCACATACCAGACATATTCAGGATGACCGGCACTGCGAACATAGCCGTATAAGGAAGTGTAGGTAATACCACTGAGCATTGCTCCAATTCCAGTGGCCAGAAAATTGGTTCCCATATACAATCCAGCTTTTTCCTTGGGTGCGATCCAGGTAATGTATTCCTGAATACGGGGCGAGGAAATCATCTCACCAAGAGCAAATATGGCAATTCCAAGTAGGACAACAGCAGGAGGTGTCAGTTTGGCAAAACCAATAACCAGCATACCGGCGGCACTGATCAGTAAACCAAACAGGAAGGTTTTCATTCCATCAAATTTTTCAGCAACATTAGAAACAAATATTTGCAGAATCATGATCACATATCCAGTATGGGAAATGGTTTCACCAAGTAGCCGATGGGTTCCATTATGTTCTTCTGATAGGAAGTTGGCAACCGCAGGACCTAATACAGTTTTAACATTCTGATATAAACGAATCGTATCCAGATTTTTATCAATATACAGAGCACAAAGATTGAAAAAAGCCCAGAAAGGAAGCCAGAAAAATACGCCCAGTAAAATTAGAAAAAGAGCAAATTTGCCATCGGAAAGAACTACTCCAATATCCTTCAATTTTTTACCTAGAGTAATATCTTTGAATTCTCTTTCTGGTTCTTTGTAAAAAAAGATAGTGATCACAAGGGCAACACCAATTCCGATTGCAGCGGCGTAAAATGCATATTTCCAGTCAATCTTTCTCAATGATCCCATAATAATTGGTCCAAAGGAAGCACCAACATTGACCATTGCATAGAAAATTCCGAATCCCAGTGTTTTGTTGGAACTATCTGTTACCGAACGGATTGTGCCTGAAATCAGCGGTTTGAATATTCCTGCAGCCAATCCAATCGATAGCATTGTCAATGCTATGCCTGAAAATGATTCAAATAAAATTAAAAATAGTATCGAAGGCAAGTAAGCCAGATAGGATACTATTAATACTTTTTTGAAGCCATATTTATCGGCAAAGGTTCCTGAAATCACCGGAACGGTGTAGGAAAAGGTCAGGAAAATACTCTGTACAACTCCCAGTTGTCCCTCTGTATATCCCAGATGCTGCATGTAAATACCAAAACCCATGTAAATGCCATAGTAGGCAAAACGTTCCAGCAACTCCAGAATATTGGAAACCCAGAATACTTTGGGAAAAGAAGTCCGATCATTTTTCTTACTCATAAGTCCCCTCACATTGTTTAATTAAAAAAATTTCTAAATCAAATCTATCGCATGGCAAATATTATAATAAAAAAAACTCTGCATTCAAAGAAATTTTTAAGGTAATAAAAGGTTGCTGTGGTTATTATAGCAATCTATATTTGATTTTTTAATTTCTCTAATTTATTCCGAGAAATCAATTTCGAAGTGCTGGCCTTTTGAGTGCAGGTATAGCGGGCTGTTAGTTGGCCTAATTGGATGGATTCTCTCAGGTTTTTTTCCTCCAATAGGTGGGAGCTAAGAAATCCAACTGCTAGACTATCACCGGCTCCATTTGTATCAATAATAGGACCCTTTATTTTCATAGCAGAGAAATAATCAATTCCCTTTTGGGTTCCTAGTGCGCAACCCTGAGAACCCATTCCAGAAACGAGTATTTTTTCCGGAAATTGTTTTAATATATGATTGATTATAGGTTCAGGTGAATCATAATTAGTATTAGAGAAAAAAAGAATATCAGAGTATTCTATAAAATCCTGCCGATAAGGATCAGCAATATCTGTGATGTCCTGTAGATCAGTTGCGATTTTTACCCCTAAATCTTTGGCAACCGGCAGGAGGAAACGAGCCCAG
>DATGCI010000001.1:0-21059 GCA_035312185.1 bacterium | reverse complement strand
GCCCAAAGATAATATTGAGCGGGCTATAAAAAAGGGAACCGGTGAACTGGAAGGTGTTGATTATGTAGAACAGACTTATGAAGGCTATGGTCCGGGGGGTGTCGCTATCTGGATGAAGACTCTGACTGACAATAAAAATCGAACAGTTTCAGAAATTCGCCATCTTCTGGAATCCTATGGTGGTAATCTAGGCAGCGATGGTAGTGTTACCTGGATGTTTGAAAAGCAGGGCAAGGTCATAATTGAAAGTGACCGCTGTCCCGAGGATGATGCCTTTCTGATCGCCTCTGATGCTGGCGCACAAGACTTTGACAATCAGGGCGATTATTATGAAATAACAACAGAACCAAAAGAAGTACACACAGTCAAGGACAATATTGAGGAAGAAGCAATACCTGTAAAAGAAGCTAACATTGAGATGGTTGCTCAGAATATAGTTAAAATAGATGATGTCGATACTGCAGAAAAAGTCCTTGAACTTATGGAAGAATTGGAAGACCACGATGATATTCAGGAGCTATCTTCAAATTTTGATATTGATGATGATGTTCTTGATGAAATTAATAATAAAGAGGAGTGAGGAGGGGCGCTATCAGAGTTCTTGGAGTTGATCCGGGCTTAAAAAATACTGGATACGGTATTCTGGAAAAGAAAGGCAATCGTATGGCCTATCTAGGCAGTGGAGTTATTAGAACTTCACCGCAAAAAAATTTCCCTAAACGGCTGGTAAAAATTCAAAAAGAATTATCTCAGGTAATTGCAACATGGCATCCCGATATGATGTCTATTGAGGAGGCGATTTACGCCCAAAATGTACGGATAGCCATCAAACTGGGCCACGCTCGAGCAGCAGCGATTTTGGCAGCTGCTGATGCAGGACTGGAAATTTTTGAATATGCTCCTAAAAAGATCAAATCTTCAGTTACTGGCAATGGTCGGGCAAAAAAAGAGCAATTACGCTACATGGTCAAAAATATTCTAAAAACCGATGAGATCTCAAAGAGCCTGGATGAAAGCGATGCTCTGGGAGCAGCAATTTGCCATATTAATCAATTTCAATTTACTCGAAGGATCTAAATATGTTTGAATATATACAGGGAAAAGTGGCCGATAAAGAACCAACCGCTGCTATCATTGATGTGAATGGAATTGGTTACCGGATTCATATTCCTGTGACTACTTTTGAATCTTTGCCTGATATTGAGCAGGAAACAAAACTTTTGCTCTATTTTCATGTTCGTGAGGATCTTCAGCGGCTGTATGGCTTTTATACTGAAGAGGAACGGAAACTCTTCGTCATGCTTACCGGCATATCGGGAATAGGCCCCAAAACAGCGATCACTATGCTTTCAGGAGCTTCGCCTTCGGAATTCAAAAAACGGATCGTGACTCAAAATGTAAAGGCGCTCACAACAATTCCGGGTATTGGCAAAAAGACGGCCAAGAGAATCATCATGGAACTTCAGGAAAAAATCGACGATATTCCTGGAGATGAAACCCAGGGTGAGTTTATTTCTGCTACAAAATCTGCCAAAGCAACTGTCAATTCTACAGCTATTGATGCTCTCATGCAATTAGGCTACAATAAAAGCAAGGCAACCAAAGCAGTCCGCAAAGCTATTGGCAAATTAGGTGATGAGGCCACTGTCCAGGATTATATTAAATATGCTTTAAGTAATATGTAAAAGAGGGGAAATAATGAGTGAAAAGAAAACACCATTTTATGAAAAGCACATTGAATATGGGGCTAAAATAGTGCCCTTTGCTGGCTATTCTATGCCTATTCAATATTCGGGAATTATTGATGAACACAAAACTGTCCGCAATAATGTAGGAGTTTTTGATGTTTCTCATATGGGCGAATTTATTGTCAAAGGCCCTGATGCAGAAAAGTTTATTTACAAAATGGTAACCAATGACATTACCACTTTGAAACCTGGAAAAGCTCAGTACAACGCTATGTGCTATCCAGATGGTGGAATAGTTGACGACCTAATTGTATATAAGTTTGAAGATCATTATATGCTAGTTGTAAATGCTTCCAATATTGACAAAGATTTTGCCTGGCTAGAGAAGAATGTTGAAGATGAGGATATTGAACTAGAAAATCAAAGTGATCAAACCGGTCTTCTAGCGGTTCAAGGCCCACAGGCACTAGCTACATTACAAAAATTGACTGATGTTGATCTGGAAGATATTTCTTTTTATAATTTTGTTGAAGGTGAGCTGGCCGGTCATGAAATGATCATCTCCCGAACAGGTTATACTGGAGAGAAAGGTTTTGAGCTCTATCATGATCCTGCTGCAAGTGCTGAACTCTGGGATAAAATTTTTGAAGCCGGTCGAGAATTTGATATCAAGCCGGCTGGATTGGGAGCCCGTGATACTCTGCGAATGGAAATGAAATATGCGCTTTATGGAAATGATATTGATAAAACAACCAATCCTCTTGAAGCCGGATTGAGCTGGATAACGAAATTGGATAAAGATAATTTTATCGGTCAGAAGGCCCTTAAAAAAATAAAAGATGACGGGATTGCCCGCAAAGCCGTTATATTTGAACTCAAAGAACGCGGCATACCGCGCCACGATCAGACCATTACCAAAGATGAGGAGGAAATTGGAGTCGTAACTAGTGGAACTCAATCGCCAACTCTTGGTAAAGGTATTGGCATTGGTTATGTTAAAAAAGAACATGCCAGTTCGGGAACGGAAATAGAGATACAATCTCGACGTAAATCTTTAACCGCAGAAATTAAAAAGCCACCTCTGGTGGATTCATCACCTGTATGAACAGAAGACGCGAAATAACAGGTTTATTGCTAATTGCTCTCGGAATTTTTATTTTTCTGAGTCTGGTATCCTATAATCCCAATGAAGAGCCCACAATTTCCAGTGCGCTTTCCATTGATAATTGGATGGGATTGTTTGGAGTTTATGTGGCTTTTCTTTTTATCAAACTGGGAATTGGCTACAGCGCTTTTGTGATTCCGGTCCTATTGATGTTATGGGGAGTCTGGATTTTTGGGAATAAAAATTATCCGGCTTTGCTGCGGTTTACAGTCTATATATTGCTGACAGCAATTGTAGTCTCCATATCTTTAGCTGTTCCAGATTTGATGCAAAGTGTCAATTTTGAAGCTGGCTATAGTTACAGTGGTTTGATAGGAGGCGAGTTGGCCCAATTTTTATATGATTGGCTTAATCTGCCAGGAACAATTATCCTGCTTGCTGTGGCTTTGATAATTTTGGTCACGGGATATTTTCGCTGGAGCTTTTACTCTCCTTTGATCAGCTTCAAAAATAAAATGTTAAAGCGCAAAACTAGCGCATCAAGCTCAAAGTCAATAGGCAGAAAAACAAAGAAGACAGGGCGATCAAAGTCAAAAAGATCTCAAGCTTCCCCAAAGAACAAAAAAAATATCTCCTCGAGTTCATCAAAAAGTAAAAAGTCTACCAAACCATCTCCAACACCACGTGCTTCCTACAAAAATTATAAATTTCCACCGACAACCCTATTAGAAGACTATTCCAGTCAGGAATCTGGTCGTCCAAGCAAAAAGAAAATCAGACAGAATTCCAAAAAGCTGGAAAGTTCATTGGAAACTTTCAATGTTCACGGTAAAGTTGTCAATGTTGTGACCGGCCCCATAATCAGCAGATACGAAGTAGAACCAGAATCAGGGGTGCGGGTCAAACGCATAAGCAATCTTGCCAATGATCTGGCCCGCATATTAAAAGCGGAAAGCATTCGAATTATTGCCCCTATTCCGGGAAAATCAGTAGTTGGAATCGAAATCCCTAATAATCAGCGGGAGATCATCTATTTCCAAAGAATAGTACAGTCCAGCGAATTCCAGAATAATCAATCTCACCTGGCCATTGCTCTAGGAACTGACACAACCGGTAAGGTTAAAACCATTGATCTGGCCCGCATGCCTCATTTGCTGATTGCTGGAGCAACTGGTTCGGGAAAAAGTGTCTGTATCAATATGATGATTGCCAGTATTTTGTATCAGTCGCGTCCCGATGAAGTTAAATTTGTGATGATCGACCCCAAGCGACTGGAACTATCCCTTTATGAAAAATTATCAGAACATTATCTGGTTAATATTGCCGATCTAGATGAAGATGTGATCACTCAGACAGACAATGCTATAGTAGCTCTTCGCTCTCTGGAAATGGAAATGGAGCGGCGTTATGATCTACTTTCAGAAGCCTCAGTCAGAAATATTGATCAATACAATCAGCGGGTAAATAGCGGTAAACTTGATAGTGAATATTTACCTAAAATAGTGATCATTATTGATGAGCTGGCTGACCTGATGATGACTTCGGCCAAAGAAATCGAAGGCCCGATTGCCCGCCTGGCTCAGATGGCGCGAGCTGTTGGACTCCACATGATCATTGCTACTCAGCGTCCATCTGTAGATGTGATAACCGGTGTTATAAAAGCCAATTTTCCCGCCCGTATCGCTTTTAAAGTCACATCAAAAGTTGACTCCCGAACAATTCTCGATAGTAATGGAGCAGAAAACCTGCTGGGACGCGGTGATATGTTGATTACAACGCCTAGTAATCCTGAACTGCGTAGATACCATAGTGCTTATATTTCTCTGGAGGAGTTGGAGCAGATTTTGGATCATATTCAGGATCAACCTGTTCCAGACAGTGAGGAATTACCTTCAGCAGTTGAACAGGAAACCAAGGATATTGACGCAGCTGAAGACAGGGACGAACTCTTTAATGAAGCCCTCAAATTGGTAGTAACCCATCAGCAGGGCTCGGCTTCTTTACTCCAGAGAAGACTGAAGATAGGCTATGCCCGTGCTTCACGAATTATTGATCAGCTGGAGAATGAAGGCATTGTTGGGCCTCATGTGGGTAGCAAAGCCCGGGATGTGCTGGTTGATGATAGTTATCTGTATAGTTCTGATGATGTGGCCAAAGGTATTGAAGATGATGAAGACTGATCAATTAATCAAACAGATTGTATTCATACTTGTGCTGGCAACCGGTTTTGTCCGGGCTGATGAGCCCCAGCAAATTCTCAATGATGCTTCGAAAACCTATGTCAATAATATTCCCTTTAATCTGAGATTCTCTGTGCAAAGCCGTGATCAGAATGACAATCTGCTTTCTGCGGTAGAAGGTGATTTTCTCATTAATAGCAAGAAAGGTTTTCGAGTTAATTATCCTCAAGAAGAGATTCTATATGATGGTCAGTGGCTCTGGACCCATAACAAAGCCACCAATCAATTGATTGTCGAGGAGTTTGATCCCACCTCCAGTCTCACCTTGATTTACGATGTGATCAACGGAAATATAAATAATTATGAAATCATGAAATATAATCAACAGCATAATTATCATAATGTTTTTCTGAAACCTGAAGGAGAAAATAACTTTTTCAAGCAAATCAAGTTGGTCGTACCTCAAGATACAACTCTCATTGATCATTTGGAATATATTGATTTTCAGGACAACCAGATTTTGATAAATTTTCTGCGCATTCAGGATACCACTATTACAGATTCAAGTTTCTACGATCTCAAGGATTTAAAAGATAAGGAATTGATCGATCTGCGACCATGAAGAAAAAATTATTCTTAAATTATAAATCACTCATCGGGCTACTAATCAGTTTTCTAGGACTTTATCTTGGTTTTAGAAAATTTGATATGGAGGAATTCTTTGATGCTCTGGCTAGTGCCAATCTTCTAATTTTTGTAGCAGCCATGGCAATCATGGTTTTTTTAATATTTTTACGAGCCTGGCGCTGGAAATATATTCTAGCACCTGTAAAAAAAATAACTCTCAAGCGCACTTTTGCTACTGAAATGATCGGTTATTTTGGGAATAATGTCTTCCCTCTCCGTCTGGGCGAACTTTTGCGTTCCTATTCTTTGGGCAAATCAGAAGAAATATCCGGAGTAACGGCTTTTGGCACTATTGTAGTCGAGCGTTCTCTTGATACTCTAGCCTTTGTTGTAATTATGTTGGTTGGCGCAATGACCTATGAAGATATGCCGGCCTGGGTGCACCAGGGGGCTCAAGCCGGAATGATCGGATTTGGTGTGCTTCTTATTATTTTAGTCGTCCTTATTTTAAACCAAAAAAATCTTGAAGCTTTCATCGAAAATAAATTTGGCAAATACTCAGATACAAAGATTTTTCAATTTCTTGAAAATTTAATCCACGGCCTGGTTGCTTTAAAAAGAAATCCTCATACAGTGGTGATTTTAATTCAATCTTTGCTGATTATGGTCGTTAATATATTTTTCTTCTGGGTAATTGGGCTAATATTTGGTCATTATCTGGCTCTGTCTGCCGTGCTACTGATCTATTTTGTGACCAGCGCTGTGATTGCTGTGCCTTCATCGCCTGGTTATGTAGGAACATATCATGCAGGGGCAATCGGTATTTTGCAAATTTTAGGCTTTGGCCTATCGGAAGCTCAAGCCCTGGCAGTAATTATGCATGCCGCAGGTTTCATTCCTCTGACAATCATTGGCGGCATTTATTTTATGAAATATCATATTAACATTAATGAGTTTGAAAAGGAAAGTGTAGTCAAAAAGGAACAATCTGGAGATTTATCGAAATAAAATATGAACTATGGAATTATAAAAAGGGCAGACAAAATATTGTAGAAATTAATTATGATGGATTTTAGTTGATTTGTAATGGTTTCAAGCCATTTATTATATTGACAATGATAAAAATTGTTAATATCTTTACTGTCTGTAAAGCAGTACGTTAATTTAAAATTAAAGGTGGTGAATTTAACAAATGGTTCAAGTTAAAGTAAGAGAAAATGAAAATTTAGGTAGAGCATTAAGAAGATTTAAGAAAAAGTTTGAAAAAGAAGGCGTTCTCAAAGCAATTAAGAAGAACTCCTATTACATTAAACCTACAGAAAAACGCCGGTTGAAACGCGCTAAAGCAATTAAGCGCTTGAAGAAACTGGAACGTAAGAGGGATAAAATCAGAGAGAAGCGTTTACGTAGAAAATAAACCGGTTGAACCTCTTTCAATACAACAATTTTAATTATAAGATAAAAAGGTCTATTGTATGTTAATAGAAAGCCTTTCAGGTGTGCGAGCACATGATAAAGAACTAACCAGTGATTTCGTTCGTGCCTATGCAGTTGCTTTTAGTCAGCTGGTCAAGGCCAGAAGAATAGTGATCGGACGCGATCCCCGTGAAAGTGGTAAAAAAATAGTAAAAGAGATCAAAAAAGCTCTTTTGGAACAAGGTATAAATGTTATCGATATCGGTATCTGTCCAACTCCAACTGTGCAATTCAACACCCATTACCATATTGCCCAGGGTGGCATTTCTGTAACAGCCAGCCATAATCCCTTACCCTGGAATGGATTGAAATTCATTGATAACCAGGGTATGTTTCTGGATCCGGAAAAAGTGGAAACGCTTATAGAAAAACGCAAGGACGTAGAGAACAATTATCCTGATCCTGGGGATGAAGAAGGTGAATTGAATCAGGATGACGGAATTAAAAACCATATCGAATCTCTGCTCACTCTACCCTACCTCAATGTTGACCGCATTAAAGAAAAGAAATTCAAAGTTGCTTTTGATGGAGTAAATGGTGCTGGATACAGTGCAATTCCTCAACTTTTGGAAGAATTGGGATGCGAAGTAGTTACAATTAATTGTGATGCAGATGAGGATTTTCCTCGCGATCCAGAACCATCACCTGAAAAGCTTTCCGATCTGGAAGAACTGGTGGAAAAGGAAAAAGCAGATATTGGATTTGCAGTTGACGCCGATGCTGACAGACTGGCCGTAGTCACAGAAAAAGGGCAGGCAACTTCTGAAGAGATGACTCTTGTACTGGCAGCCAAATTGATTTTGGCCAAAGCCATTTCAGCTGATAAAAAAATTGTCACCAATCTATCTACTACCCGTGCCCTTGATGATATTGCTGAGAAGTTTGACGGTCAGGTCATTCGGACTCCTGTTGGAGAAATCAATGTTGTCAAAACTATGCATGAAGAGAATGCTCTTATGGGTGGTGAAGGTAATGGTGGCGTTATTATTACAAATTCTCACCGTGGCCGGGATTCTTTAACCGGTGTAGCCCTCATTTTGCAACTTATGGCTGAAGAAGATAAAAAAGTTTCCAGTATTTTATCCGACATTAAGCAGTATGTGATGATCAAACAGAAGGTTGAACGTGGTGATCTGGAACTCGATGAAGAGATCATTGAAAAATTGAAAGAAATTCGTGAACCAGAAGCAGTCACGACCAGTGATGGTGTAAAACTTGATTTTGAAGAAGGCTGGGCTCATATTCGAGAATCCAATACTGAACCGATTTTTCGTATCTATGCTGAAGGCAAAGATACGAAGGCCACCAAAGAGATTATTCAGCCTTATATTAAGTTCTTTAAAGACATGCAATAATAAACATTCAGGGAAATATTTTGACAGATAGTTCCAGATCTAAAATCAATGTGAACATGGACAACATTGCCGGATTTGTAGATCACACTAATTTACATCCCGATGCCAGTCAAAAGGATATTAAAAAACTATGTAAAGAAGCTCTGCAATGGGATACAGCATCGGTTTGTGTCAACCCTAATTATGTAGAGCTGTGCGGTCAACTTCTAGATGATTCTAGTGTTGAGGTCTGCACTGTGATCGGTTTTCCCCTGGGTGCTAATTTGACAACAGTAAAAGTTTTTGAAGCAGAACAGGCTCTGACTGATGGTGCCGATGAACTCGATATGGTTATGAACATAGGAGCTTTGAAATCCGGTCAGGAAGCATTAGTACTGGAAGATATAAAAGCGGTTAAAAAAGCAGCTCGGGATAAAATTTTGAAAGTGATTCTGGAAACTGCTTTGCTAACTAAGGATGAAATAATCAAATCCTGCCAGCTGGCCTGTGATGCTGGTGCTGATTTTGTCAAGACATCAACAGGCTTTGCAGATCAAGGCGCAACTGTCGAAAATGTGAAATTGATGTCCAAAACAGTAGATGGTAGGGCCAGGGTTAAAGCTGCCGGTGGTATTCGCAATTATGAAACAGCTCTAAAAATGATTAAAGCCGGCGCTAGTAGGATAGGTGCAAGTTCAACTGCCCACATAGTTGCCGGTCCCGGTCAATAGATCTTTGCGATTGTAAAGTTATATTGCAGTTTGATATAATCTTAATTTAAAGTGGATAGTGATGAAGAAGATTATTGCAGTGGCAAATCAAAAAGGAGGGGTCGGAAAAACAACTACTGCTGTAAATCTTGCAGCTGGACTAGGAGTCTCCGAAATCCCCACACTTCTGATAGATATGGACCCTCAGGCTAATGCCACACAGGGTTGCGGCGTTGACAGTGACCATGAAAAAACAACTTATGAAGTACTTATAAATGATTCGGATATTAATTCTGCTATCGCAGATACTGAAATTCCATATCTTAATGTTATCCCTTCTAGTCCCCGGCTTGTGGGAGCAGAAATTGAAATGGTTTCCGAACTAAGCCGGGAGTATTTTTTAAAAGGTAAGCTTGAAGAACTTACTGATGAATATGAATATGTCATCATTGACTGCCCTCCCTCACTTGGATTGCTGACAGTCAATAGTCTAACTGCTGCTGATTCTGTTTTGATACCCATTCAGTGCGAATATTATGCAATGGAGGGACTGGGACAGCTTCTCAATACGGTCCGCCTTGTGCAGAAAAATTTAAATAAAGATTTGCAGATCGAAGGCGTACTGTTGACCATGTTTGACACTAGATTGAGATTGTCCAATGAAGTTGCTGATGAACTTTCAGAACATTTTCAGGATAAATTATTTAAATCGAAAATTAGAAGAAACGTTCGACTAGGAGAATCACCTAGTCATGGTAAACCGATAATTTTATATGATGCATCATCAATTGGTGCACAAGATTATATGGATTTTGTAGGAGAATTTTTAGAAAATGACAGCCAAGAAAAAAAATAGATTAGGAAAAGGTCTAGGGGCAATAATTCCGGAAAATATTGAGGAAGTCCCGGAGGATGTTGAGGAAGCGACTCGTAAAGTCGCAGATATTCCTCTTGATTTGATTATTGCCAACAAACATAATCCCCGTAAAGAATTTAATGAAGTAGCTATGGAGGAGCTGCGCAGTTCTATAAAACAGCACGGAGTAATCCAGCCAATTACAGTCCGAAAAAGTGAAGATGAAAAAGGCTTTGAATTAATTGCTGGAGAGCGGCGTCTCAAGGCTACCAAAGATCTGGGAATGGAGAAAATTCCTGCTTATGTATTGCCTATCAAAACAGAAGTTGAGATGCTGGGATTGGCTCTGATTGAGAATGTACAAAGAGAAGATCTCAATCCAATCGAGGAAGCAGAAGCCTATTTGATGCTGGCCGAAAAATTTGATCTTTCTCATAAAAAGGTCGCTAAAAGTGTGGGCAAAAGCCGAACAACAATTTCCAATGCTTTACGTTTACTTGATCTTCCTGACCAGATAAAAAAAGACCTTCGCAATGGTGAATTGCGAGCCGGACACGCCCGCCCTATCTTAAAAATTGAAGATAAGGAGAAACAGAAATCGCTCTGGGATAAGATCAAAAAAAGAAATCTCAGTGTCCGGGAAGTTGAAAAATTAGCCCGCCAAATGAAAAATAATAAAAAAACAAAGAGCCCTCCCAAAAAGACCAAAAAGCAGAATAAACCACCTTATATCAAAGAATTTGAAGAGCGGGCCATGCATACCGTCGATGCAAAAGTTAGAGTTCGAGGAACCACAGACAAGGGTAAACTGGAAATTGAATATTATTCCAGTGATGATCTAAATAGGCTCATGGAACTCATCGATTCACTTGGGTAGTAAGCCATGAAAAAAGACAAATATACTGTCCATATCGTTTCAGACGCTTCTGATAAACATTATAGTTTTCAGGTAAGATCAAAATTCGTTAAAATTGCTGCAGCTCTGCTTATTTTTCTATTTGTACTTACAGTTGTTTCAGAAATAATTTTCATACCGAGAGCACTAAAATATTCAGAATTAAAAAAAGAAAATGAGCAGCTGATTCAGGCTAAACTCAAAATAGCTAAGATCATTAATGATTATAACCGAATTGTGCAGATGGATAGTTACATCAGAGAAGTACTGGGCTCGGATATAGTTATTGAAGATGAAAATATGCCTGCGCCAGAGCAAAAACCTGTTCAGGATTCCATTCGTATTTCCTATCTGGATAATTTGCCGGTTTTTGCACCAGTTGATGGCTACGTGACCCAGAAATATAAGCAGAAGAATTTCTTTGCCAGAGATAATCATTATGGACTTGATATCGCTGCTGAAGTCGGAGAGCCAATCAAAGCCTCAGCATCCGGCATTGTAATATTTAATGGCTGGACTCCTCGCTATGGTTACATGATCATAATTTCTCATTCGGATGGGTATTTCACGGTCTATAGTCATAACAAAAAGAATATAGTTCAAACTCACCAGCATGTAGAAAGAGGTGAGGTGATCGGTTTTGTAGGCAACACCGGGGTTAGTGACGGTCCTCATCTCCATTATGAAATCTGGAAAGATGGACGACCTATTGATCCTTTAAAATTGGTCTATGCCTACAAGGATGTAGATATTTCAAATGAAAATGAATAAAACAATCAGGTAAGGGCATGTGGAACCGTAAAAAGAAAAAAAGTAAAAAGGGAAAAAATATCATGAATGCGAGTGGAGCTGATAAGGTAAACACTATTATCGGGGAAGAAACACAATTAAACGGTAATATTGAGCATAAAGGTAGTATTGTTGTTTATGGGAAAGTCAAAGGCAATATCAGCACCAATGCTTCCATTACTGTTGGTAAAGAAGGTGCTGTGGAAGGTGACTTGATCGGGAAAAATATCACTCTGTCAGGACAGGTTAATGGAAATGTGACTGCCAAAAGTAAATTGACTCTCAAAAAGAAAGCCTGTTTATTAGGCGATGTAAAGGCTCAAAAAATCGTTATCGACGACGGAGCAACCTTTGAAGGCAAATGCGATATGAACTTGAATAACTCTTCATCTGACGTAAAAAATACTGATAAATGAATTAATAATTCACTGTTTAAGGGGCAGACAGGGAGTAAATTAGTTCTAGACCTATTCTAAAGAAACGGAAAAGATCTATCAAAATATTTATAAATCAATGATTTTTATTTAACCTGATAGGAATAGTTATGGAGTTAGATAAATTATTAGATGAGCGGCTCATCAAGCTGGAATCAAGCTGTCAGGATCGTAATGATGTGCTTCAGCAAATAGCTGCTCTAGCAAAAAAATCAAAATTACTTAAAGATTTTGATGAAAAGGAACTTTATCAAAAATTAAAGTCCCGGGAAGATATCAGCACAACCGGTTTTGGTGAAAGCATAGCTATTCCCCATTGTCCTCTGAAAGGACTTACCGACTTTGTAATCGGGGCCCTTGTTGTGCCCAATGGTGTTGACTTTAATTCCATTGATGGAGAACCCACTCGCCTTTTTATTTTTATAATTTTACCTCATGATAAACGCAATCAGCATATCCGTCTTCTTTCCAAATTTGCCAATGCGCTCAAGAATAAAAACAATGTTCAGGAACTTTTAGAATGCGAGCAACCTAAGGCTTTTCGTGAAATATTACTTCGCCAGGTTGGCGTTGGAGTGAAGCGCAAAAAATCAGAAAAATACAACCAGTTCACAATTATTATCCAGAATGAAGATATTTTTGATAAAGTTCTCCATACCGTTGCTCAGGTAAAAGATTGTATCCCTTCGGTACTGGATTCTGAAAATGCCAGTGCTTTTTTATACAAACAGCCTCTCTTCTCAGGGTTTTATGATAAGGAGGAAAAACAATTCAGTCAGCTTATACTAGCCGTAGTTAATGAAGCCTATGCCAATGACCTGATCAGACAACTCAACATGATTCTCGATGATTTTGAAGGTGATCATATGGCTTTTTGGGTCCAGGAGGTTTTCTATTTCAACGGCTCCGTTAATATATAATTATCACCATATAAAGGTTGCTTATGCTTGCTTCCTTATTCTCTAATGTGTCAGCCCTATTGATTACTGGTCTGATCACAGTTTTAGGTTACTATTTAGGCAAAAAAATTAAATATATCAAATTGCCATCAATAATTGGATACATGCTTCTAGGGGTTCTTATTGGCCCTTCACTTATCGGTTTTATAGACAATACTACTCAGGCTAATCTTGGCTTTATTACTGAAATTGCACTTGGTTTTGTAGCCTTTAGTATTGGTCTAGAGCTGCGGATGCTGACTTTGAAAAAACTGGGAAGCAGTATTATTTATATTATTTTAATTGAATCTTTTGGTGCTTTTGTGATTGTGTTTGGTGGAATTTATTTATTAACGGGTAATTTGCCAATGGCCTTGATATTTGCAGCTCTGGCACCAGCCAGCGCACCAGCAGGCACAGTGGCTGTGATCAAAGAATACAAAGCCCAAGGCAGACTGACTCAGGCCCTTTATGCGGTGGTTGGATTTGATGATGGGCTTGGTATTATTATTTTTGGATTTACTGCCGCCCTGGCCGAATTCTTATTGAGTGGTCAAGCCGGTCATGGAAGCAGCTTTGGAATGGCTATGCTTCACCCTCTTATTGAGCTGGGATTGAGTTCTTTAATTGGTCTGGTATTTGGAGGAATTTTCAGCTGGCTGGTTAGAAAATTAAAAGCCAGTGAAGATATTATTGTTCTATTATTTGGCTTTATTTTAATTGTAAGTGGCATGTGTGTGACTTACAATCTATCCTTAATTTTCTCCAATATGGTAATGGGATTTTTAATTGTCAATACTCAGCCCCACGGTCTGGTAAAGAAAATTCACGATCAACTTCACAGATATTTACCTATACTTTTTATTCTATTTTTCACGCTGGCTGGAACAAATTTACACATAGGTAAGTTACCAGAATTAGGATTGATAGGAATTGTATATGCCCTTGCCCGCACTATTGGATTAATAGGTGGCTCAAGACTAGGCGCTCGATTGGGTGGCGCAAGTGAGAAAATACGCAAATATATTGGATTAGGAATTTTATCCCAGGCTGGTGTGGCAATTGGCCTGGCCCTTATTGTCAAAAAAGATCTGGCTGGAATGGGAAAATTGTTGGATTCAGGGATGACAAGCGGAGATCATATTGGCGCTATTGTGCTTACAACTATAACTGTGACTTGCATTTTCTTTGAGTTTATTGGACCAATTCTGGCAAAGTATGGCTTGAAAAAAGCCGGAGAAATTGATGCTGAAGAATAAATTATAAAGGTGATTAATGTTAAAAAGAACTGTAACGTGTGGAGAATTAAGAAAGAAGGATGAGGATAAATCTGTTGTTCTGAATGGCTGGGTTAATAAAAAACGTAATCTGGGAGGTTTAACCTTCATAGATTTGCGGGACCGCTATGGGATTACTCAAATTGTTTTCGATCCCGATGTTGACAAAGATTTGCTTGAACGTTCTCAGGATCTCGGTCATGAGGATGTTATCGCAGTCAAAGGGAAAGTTCGTCTTCGCCCTGATGAGGCTCGCAACCCTGATAAAGAGACCGGTGATGTAGAGGTTGTCGCTCAAGAGATGGAAATTCTCAATGAAGCTAAAACTCTTCCTTTTATGGTCACTGACCGCAGTACTGCTCTGGAAGATTTGCGGTTGGAACATCGCTATCTTGATCTGCGGACTGAACAGCTTCAGCAGACTATGCAAATTCGATTTAAGGCTGCTCAAAAAGTCCGCCAATATTTAAACGAACTAGATTTTTATGAAATTGAAACGCCATTTTTGATTAAAAGTACTCCTGAAGGAGCCCGTGATTATGTTGTACCCAGTCGCATTCATAAAGGCAAGTTCTATGCTCTTCCTCAATCCCCTCAAACATATAAACAGTTACTCATGATTTCTGGTTTTGATCGATATTATCAAATTGTAAAGTGTTTTCGCGATGAAGATTTGAGAGCCGATCGCCAACCGGAATTTACCCAAATTGACATGGAAATGTCTTTTGTTGACGAGCAGGATGTCATGGAAACGGCGGAAAATATGATTCGTGATATATTCTCCAGCGTAATAGATGTTTCTCTGCCTGAAAAATTTCCAACCATGACTTATGATCAGGCTATCCGCGAATATGGAAGCGATAAACCAGATCTTAGATTTGGTAATAAAATTAAAACATTAAATGATATTGTAGTCAAAAGTGATTTTCGAGTCTTTACTTCGGTCGTAAAAAATGGTGGCACAGTAGCCGGAATTTGTGTACCAAAGGCTGACCAATTCTCCCGCAAAGTAATAGATGAACTAACAGATAAAACGCAAGATTGGGGAGCTAAAGGATTAGCATATACAAAAGTTGGAGATGATGGCCTGGAAAGCGGAATCGCCAAATTCATGAAGCCGCTGGAAAATGAACTTATCGAAAAATTCGACGCTCAGTCAGGTGATATCCTCTTTTTTATTGCTGATGAAACCAGAAAAACCTATCCAATTTTAGGTCACTTGCGCAATGAATTGGCCAATCGCCTGGATTTGCGCAATGGAGGCTTCAAGCCGGTCTGGATAACCGAATTTCCACTCATGGAATGGGATGAAGATCAGGAACGCTATATGGCAACACATCATCCTTTCACTTCTGTAGTTTCTGAGCATAGAGATAAACTTGCTGACAAACCAGAAAAAGCTCAGGCCCGGGCCTACGACATTGTCATAAATGGCTATGAAGTTGGCGGTGGTAGCATCCGTAACCATACAGTAGAAGATCAAAAAAGGATGTTTCAAGCCCTAAATATTGGGAAGGAAGAATATGAGAAAAAATTTGGTTTTCTCTTAAAGGCTCTATCATTTGGAGCGCCTCCTCATGGTGGTATTGCATTAGGTTTTGATCGGCTGGTTATGATACTGGCGGGTGTAGATAACATTCGCGATGTAATTGCTTTTCCAAAGACTACTAGCGCATCATCACTGATGTCCGGTTGTCCGCAGGAGATCGATTCCAAACAATTAAAGGAACTAGGATTAAAGATTGTTGATAAAAAATAATTATTCCAGTTGATCCGGAAGTGATTGTGACTTAGTCTATACATTTTTATTCTCTTGCAGATTCTATATTTATAATAATTTACTAAGGAGGGAAATATGGAAAAAGCAGGCTATGTTTTACTAATAATTGTATTGCTAGTCTGGGTAGGGGCGATTTTATTGGGGCTTATTTCGGCTTTTCCTGCTGGTTTGATCGGTATTATTGCCCTTATTGGTTTTGGGATTCTTTTTATTAAAGTGCTTAGAGAGCGGCTGGAAAGCAAGGAAGATGACTATTATTCAAAAAATATTGATAAATAATTATTGGAGGGATTATGCAAATAACTACTCAGGACGAATTTGCCGATTATGAAATTACTGAAACTCTGGATCTAGTCAGAGGAAATACAATTCGTGCCCGCCATGTTGGTAAGGATATTATGGCTGGTTTACGAAATTTGGTTGGCGGCGAAGTTCGCGAATACACAAAAATGATGGCTGAAGCTCGTGAGCAGGCCATTGATCGTATGGTTGAAGAAGCAGAAGAATTGGGCGCTGATGGTATTGTTTGTATGCGCTTTGTTACTTCGCCAGTTATGCAGAGTGCTGCTGAACTTCTGGCCTATGGTACAGCAGTAAAACTTAAGTCAAAATAATATATTTGTGGGATGGGCTGGGTAATAAGATTATAAACTCATTCGGCAACTGCCGAATTTAATTTTCTAGCCTCATGTAAAGCCGGAACCTGGAGGAGCAGAACTACAGGAACTACTTTGACTGCCGCCAATAGAAGGAGTTGAGATCTGCTTCTTTACATTTTTCTCGCCACATTCCGGGCAGGGAATATTATTATCATTCAATTGAGAAATCGAAACTAGCTCCTCAAATTCGTTTCCACAATCATTACATTTGAATTCATAAATAGGCATGAATTAAATACACCAATGTTTTAGAGTTAAGGAAAAATTATTAGATTTCGTCTTTTTTGTTAATATTGAGTTTGCTTATCAGCTCTTTAGCGGCTTCAGGATTGAAGGTGGCAAAGAGGCCAAAGACGATTACAAGTAAGCCAATCAGGGTGATTAACCACTCCGGAAGTCCCTTCAAAACCAGTAACAGGAGGCCAACGATAATTGATATTATTCCATAATTTCTCATCTCAGCTCCACTCTAAATATTAAAATAACATTAATCTTTTCTTCTGATTAAAAATTTAGAATATTAAATTAACATAGTCAAACAACAATTTAAGTTAATAGGGGTGATATTATGATAGCAAATAAAAAAAGATTGATTCCTGTAATAATTGTGCTCTTACTGGGGCTCTCTTTTGGGCAAAAATCACCTAGTTATCCCCAGCCACCTAAACTGGTGACTGTTCCAACAGCAGGTATCTTACCGGGCGGTTCTTATATGGTTGATCTTAATCTATTTCATGATGGTGGGCTTTCCTCCGGCATTCAAGTTGGTTTGACTGATCGGATGATGCTGGGCGTTTCTTATAGCGCATCACGTATAATTGGCAATGATAAAGTTGAATGGGGTCGCCGACCGGAAGCTTCTCTAAAATATCGTGTTTTTGAAGAAACAGCAGCTATGCCCGCCTTCCTCCTTGGTTTTGATTCGCGTGGCCGTGGCGCTTATATTGACTCTTCGGATAGGTATGAAATGAAAGCCAAAGGCCTATTTTTGACAGTCAGCCGTAATTTCAACTTTCTAGGCAATCTCGGTCTTCATGGCGGCATCAATTACAATCCTATAGAAAATGCTGAAGATGATGATCCCTCTTTTTATCTGGGAATTGATAAGGCCATTAATCCTGAAATCACACTCATGGTGGAATATGACGCGGCCTTAAATGATGATCAGGATCACAAATTTGCCCTCGATAATGGTTACCTTAGCGCTGGTGTCCGCTGGCTAATGTTTGAACATTTTCACTTTGAGATTGACTTTCGTGATATTTTAATGACTCGCGAACAAATAGAATCTGTTGAGCGTGAGATAACTCTTCACTATGTTGATTTCTTCTGATACTAATATTCACACCAGAAATGCATAAAAATATAATTATCCAGATATGAAGAAAGGGGCAATATTCCTATTGCCCCTTTCGATGTATTATTTGAGCAGATTTATTATTCTAGATCATGAACAATTAATCCACTGCGTAATTTGGGTTCAAACCAGGTCGATTTAGGGGGCATTAATTTTTCTGCATCGGCAATATCCATGAGTTCTTCAATAGAAGTAGGATAAAGAGCAAAAGCGACTTCCATCTCTCCGGAATTGACGCGCTTCTCCAGTTCATCCAAACCACGAATACCACCAACAAAATCAATGCGTGTGTCTTTTCTAGGATCGCCGATATCAAGTACAGGTGTAAGCAGATTATTTTGAAGGATTGAAACATCAAGCCTTTCTACAGGATCGCTATCATCAAAGCTGCCTTCATGAGCCGTCAGTATGAACCATTCTCCATCCAGATACATCGCAAAATTATGTTTGTTGACCGGTTTTGCTGCTTTTTGATTGGCGGCCTCCTGAACGGTAAAGTTTTCTTCGATTTTGGCTACGAATTCTTCTTCTGATAGACCATTAAGGTCTTTGACAACACGATTATAGTCCAAAATTTGAAGTTGCTCGTGAGGGAATAAAACAGTCAAAAACCAGTTGTATTCTTCATTACCTGTATGATTGGGGTTTTCCTCTTTGCGCATCTCACCAACCATGGCAGCGGATTTGGAACGATGATGGCCATCGGCAACATAAGTGTAGGGAATCTGTTCAAAATGATCGATCAAAGTGTTGATCTTGTCTTCATCTTTAATTGTCCATAAAGTATGTTGAACACCATCATCGGCAGTGAAATCGTAGGTTGGCTCGGATTGAGCAACCTGTTCAACGATAGAATCGATTTCTTCCTGGGCTCGATAGGTTAAAAAGACGGGGCCTGTATTGGCGTTGGTAGTCTTTACATGGTTGATACGGTCTTTTTCTTTCTTTTCCCGGGTCAGCTCATGGATTTTGATCTTACCATCCAGATAGTCCTGAACACTGGCATCGACAACCAGGCCATATTGTTCGTGACCATTCATAATTTGGCGATAAAGATAAAGAGCTTCTTTGTCTTCCTGAATTAACCAATTTTCTTCTTTCATCTTCTCCAGATTTTCCGCCGCTTTCTGATAAACCCGCTTATCATAGGGATCTATATCTTCCGGCAAATCGATTTCTGACTTGACCACATGTAAAAAGGAATAGGGATTGCCTTTGGCTTCCTCGCGAGCTTCTTGAGAATTGAGAACGTCATAGGGTTTGGAAGCAATTTTTTCACATAATTCTGGTTTTGGTCGAAATGCTTTTAAGCCTTTAATTTTTACCATTATTTCACCTGATATTTAATTATTATTAATTTTCCAGAGCATCGATCAGTTTTTCTGCTATTTGAATTCCAACTCTATCCTGAGCTTCATAAGTAGCTGCACCAATATGAGGTGTGACAGAAACTTTTTCGTGACCAACCAGTTCATCATTATCAGTAGGTTCATCAACGTAAACATCAATTCCAGCACCGGCTATATCACCATTATCCAGAGCAGTAAGAAGATCATCTTCGTCAACAACACCTCCACGAGCACAATTAACCAGATAAGCAGAATTTTTCATATTTTTCATATCTTCGGCAGTGATAAAAGGCTCATCCATGGAAGGAACGTGCAGGGTTAGAAAATCGGATACTTTGAGAACCTCTTCTTTAGTCTTGAATTCAACATCCAGGTCAGTATCAATATCAGCTATGTCATAGGCGATTACTTTCATACCAAAGCCAAGAGCTATTTTGGCAGTGATCTCACCAATTTTCCCAAAACCCATAATGCCCAGAGTTTTACCAGCCAATTCAATGCCACGATACTGTTTTTTATTCCATTCACCTTTTCGCATTGTAATATTGGCTTGAGGAATATAGCGAGCTAATGCAAACATATGAGCAAAGACCAATTCGGAAACTGATGCAGAATTAGCACCTGGCGTATTCAGCACATCAATGCCTTTGGAGCGGGCATATTCGTGATCGATATTATCGATACCTGTCCCGGCTCGAGCGATCACTTTGAGATTGGATTTGTCGATCAAATCTTCCCGCACTTTTGTTGCTGAGCGAATAATAATAGCATCATATTCAGGCAGAACATCCATTAGTTCCTCTTTTTCATAATGATGCTGAGTTAGTTCGTAACCCTGATCTTCTAAAATTTTGATTCCTTTATCACTAATATTATCATTTACTAATATCTTCATGGCACCTCCCAATTAAGAATAATTATTAAAGATTTTTCCACCTGCTACCGGTAAAATTGCAGGGTAATTTTTTCACCCATTTAAAAAATTAATGGGTTAAATCTCCCGGAAAAAGAACGGAGCCAATAGAATTTTTGACTCCGCTCCTGTTATTTTACCCGAAATAAACATTCACGGGTTTTATAGTTTTTCTATTTCTTCTGTAAGATCTTCCAGATATTCTTCGAGCTCTTCCACTGTCCTGTCTGCCATATGGGCAATGCGGAAAGTCTCCGTTTTTAGTTTTCCATATCCTGGGGCCATTGCATAGCCTCTCTCGGCCATTTTTTCTTTTAGTTCCAGAACTGGAATTTCTCTGTTATTTGCTACAGTTGTGACCGTTGCTGATCGATAGCCTTTCTTGGCAAAAAACTCGAAACCATTATCCTTAACCCATTGATGAGTAATTTCTCTTAGTTTTTTATGACGGGCAAATCGATTTTCGATTCCTTCATCGTCGATAATGTAATCGAGTTGCTTGTCAAGAGCAAACATATGGGGTAGGGAAGGAGTAGATACATACTGATAGGGCTTTTTGTCAACGTATTTTTTGATCAGGAGAATGTCAAAATAACGGCCGCGATATTTTACATTCTCAGCGTGTTTGAATGCTTTTTCAGAAACAGCAGCTACAGAAAAACCAGGAGGAAGTCCGAGTGCTTTTTGAGTAG